>NZ_JBHYUU010000163.1:0-18309 GCF_042749955.1 Kitasatospora sp. NPDC059462
GCCCCGGACCCCTCCCGGCGTCCGGGGCCCGGTGGCGTTCACGGGGTCGGCCCGGCGTCCCCCTCGGCGAGCAGCCGGGTGAGCTTGGCGTCCTGGGCGCGGACGGCCTCGCGGTGGGCGTTCAGGGCCGGGCCGTTGCGGTCGATCTGCTGGCGCTGGTAGCCCGCCAGGACGGTGAACCAGATCGCGGCCAGGTTGCTGCGGGTGGTGCAGTCGGCGTCGGCCCGGGCGGCGGCCAGTTCGGCCGGGGTGGCCTGCGGCGCGGCACGGTAGGGCTCCGGGAAGGACCGCGGGTCGGCGGCCCGGAAGCCCGCGGCCGCCATGCAGTCGGCCCACTGCGCGGTCGCCGCCGTGACCCGGCCGTCCCGTCCGGTGGCGGTCATGGAGTCCGAGAAGAGCCGCCCGAGGAGGTCGGCCCCCGGCGCCGGCGGCGCGCCGATCCGTTCGAGGGTCTGCCGGTCGCAGTCGATCCGGGCGCTGTCGTAGGCCTCGCCGGACCCGGCCGCCGGCGCCTCCGCGCCCGGGCCGGGACCGGCCGTCCGGGGCACGTGGAAGCCCTGGACGCCGGCGATCTCGGCCCCGAGGTACCCCCAGGCGCCGGCGGGCAGCGCGGTGGCGTTGTCCGGGGGGCGTGCCTCCTGAAGGCCGTCCCCGCGGAAGCCGGTGTAGCCGGCCCGGTGCATGCAGGAGACGATCAGCGCATTGCGGACCCGAATCTCCTTCACGGCGGCCTGGTCGTCGGACTGGTAAGCGGAAAGCGGAAGTCCGGTCATTCCGGCCCGGCCGGATTCCGGGGCTTTCGGTGCGTCGATCGCGGGAGGGGTCAGGGCGGAATCCGCGGAACCCCCTGCGGAGGGCCCGGAGCAGCCTGTGAAAAAGGCCGACAGAACGACTGCAGCAGCGGTCGCGGTGAATCGTCCGAAATGCGGTGGGCGGGCCAAGCGGAAGCTCCGATCCTCAGGAACGGCAGGACTGTTCGGACCCTAGCGCATGCTTGTGCG
This sequence comes from Kitasatospora sp. NPDC059462, assembly GCF_042749955.1. Classification (NCBI taxonomy): domain Bacteria; kingdom Bacillati; phylum Actinomycetota; class Actinomycetes; order Kitasatosporales; family Streptomycetaceae; genus Kitasatospora; species Kitasatospora sp. NPDC059462. Next base: position 1,002 of record NZ_JBHYUU010000163.1, read on the forward strand.
GGGCGGCCCGGGAGGCGCCGGGACGGTGCGGCTTGGCCGGAAAAGAACTGTTCGGCCGTGCGGCGCCATGTCAGCCTCTGGAGTCGCAGCCGCTACCCTTCGGAGGGTTCATATGATTCGCCGCACAAATCATTCGGAACGTCCTTCGGGACCTCGTTCCGGAAATGTTCTGGGCCGCCGGGTCGGAGCACTCGCCGTGCTCGTCGCGGCGGCCGCGACGTTACTGCCGGCCGCGAATGCCGAGGCCGTCAACCGGGTCGATTGCGGAGGCCGCACCGATTTCGCGAAGGTCTACAACTACGGCTACGGCGGCACGCTCTGTTTCGCGAACGACGGGTGGATGGCGGTGCGCGTCTACAACGTCGACCGGATCGACGCCGGGAACAACAAGGTCATCACGTACCTCGGCGGCAGCATGGGCTCCTGGACCGTCTTCAACTGGGAGCAGTACGACTTCAACGGCCACGTGGGCCACGAGGTGACGATGTACGACATCAACCTCTCCCGCTGGTAGGAGCGGGAGGACGGGCCCCGCGGGCCCGCGCGGGCGAGGAGGCCCGCTGACCCGCGGTGCCGGGCGGGTGCGGTCGCCCGGCACCGTCTCCGAAGGGTCAGAGCACCTCGACCGTGGCGCCCGGGGCCGGCCGGCGCCGGCAGTCCAGCACGTACCGGGCGTGGGTGGTGACCGCCTCGTGGTCGACCTCGTCGTGGTCGGCGAGCAGCACCACCGCGTCCGCCGCCGCCAGCTCCTGCGGGCTCGCGTCCACCCGGCGGACCGCGGCGGACGGGTCCCCGTACGGGGCGTGCCCGGCGGCCCGCGGGCCGGGGACGACCGGCTCGGGCACGTGCACCCCGACCACCACGCGCGGGTCGGCGACCCGGACCTCGGCGCCCATCCGGACCAGCAGCTCGGCGATCCGGGCGGCCGGCGTCTCCCGGGCGCCACCGGTGCACCCCGGCTGCGCCGGCGCGAGCAGCAGCACCCGCGAGCCCTCGACCGGGCACCGCCGGTCGTCCAGCGCCGCGGCGAGCCGGCGGACCACGTAGTCGGGCATGTGGCCGTTGACGTCGTTGGCCAGCTCGACGAAGCGGAACGACCGGCCGAGCGCCCGCTCCGTCCGCCAGGGCAGGTGGGTCGGGTCGATCGGCAGGCAGGGCCCGCCGGCCCCCGGGCCGGGGGTGAAGCGCAGATGGCCGAACGGCTTGGTGGCGGCCGCGTCGATGGCCGTCCAGACGTCGATGCCGAGGTCGTGCGCGAACATCGCCAGCTCGTTGACCAGGGCGACGTTCACCTGACGGAAGGCGTTCTCCAGCAGCTTGGTCAGTTCGGCCTCCCTGCACGAGGAGACCGGGACGGTCCGCTCGACCAGCCCGCCGTAGAAGCCCTCGACCACGGCCAGCGAGGCCGGGTCGATCCCGGAGACCACTTTCGGGGTGTTCTCCAGCCGCCAGACCGGGTTGCCCGGGTCGATCCGCTCGGGGCTGCAGCCGAGGTGGAAGTCCCGCCCGGCGGTCAGCCCGGACCCCGCCTCCAGCAGCGGCGCGAGCAGTTCCTCGGTGGTGCCGGGGTAGCCGGTCGACTCCAGGACGACGCCCGCCCCGGGCCGCAGGTGCGGGGCCAGCAGGGCGGCCGAGTCCTCGATGGGCGACAGGTCGGGCACGCCGTCGCGCAGCGGCGTGGGCACCGTGATCACCGCGATGTCGAAGCCCGCCACGTCGGACGGATCGGCGGACGGCAGGTAGCTGCCGTCCTCCAGCAGCGGCCGCAGCCGGCCGGCCGGGACGTCCTCGACGTCGGACTCGCCGACGGTCAGCCGTTTGATCCGGTGCTCGTCCACGTCGTAGCCGATCACCCGGTGTCCGGCCTCGGCCGCGCGGACCGCGAGCGGCAGCCCCGTACAGCCCTGGCCCGCGATGACGACGCGCATGACGACGAACCCCCTCCACCGCGGCGCTCCCCTGGCCCCTCCGGGCGTCGCCCCCGCAGTTTCACGTCCCAGGGTAGGGAGCGGGGGCCGGCCGCGCGGGCATTCCCGGGACCGGGCCGGGGAAAGAGTGAGGCCGAGACCCGTGGCGCCCTCCAGGAAAGGGCGCCACGGTTCCCGGCGCGTGGGCGGGCGCCCCCACCCAGGGTCGCCCGGCCTCGCACGCCCGACCCCCATCGGGTGTGCGACCGTGCCCTCGCAGCCATCCCCCACGGTTGGGTGCGGCGGGCACGTTCTCCATGGTGCGCGATCTCCATGGACGGGCAGTGACAGGAGTATGTCCAGTTCGTGGCGGATCGCGACGGCCCGGAAACAGCCCGCCCCACGACGGGAGCGACGGCGCGCGGCCGGTGGTTCGTCCGCGCCTGACCGCGCCCGGTCCGGCCCCGGCCGTGCACCGGGTGCGGGTCGGCCGCGCGGCGTAGGCTGGAGACCCCCGGCCGCTCGGCGTGCCGGGCCGTTCGCGTTGCCCGGACGGGCCCTCCGGCCTCCAGGGCAGCACCAGCCACGGGACGAAGAAGAGACTCCAGATGAGCCTGACCGGACTGCTCGATGTCGTCGCGCGGGACGCGGCCCTCGCCGAGGCGATCGAGGCCGCGACCGCCCCCGGTGCCGCGGCCGGCGGCCGCCGTCACCTCGACCTGGTCGGACCGCCCGCCGCCCGGCCGTTCGCGATCGCCGCGCTCGCCCGCGCGCTCGCCGGGCAGGCGGCCGGCGAGCGGGGCCGTCCGGTGCTGGCCGTCACCGCCACCGGCCGGGAGGCCGAGGACCTCGCCGCCTCGCTCCGCTCGCTGCTGCCGCCGGACGCGGTCGCCGAGTTCCCGGCCTGGGAGACGCTGCCGCACGAGCGGCTCTCGCCGCGCTCCGACACGGTCGGGCGCCGGCTCGCCGTGCTGCGCCGGATCGTCCACCCGCGGGCCGACGACCCGGCGGCCGGGCCGGTGCAGGTGATCGTGGCGCCGGTCCGCTCGGTGCTCCAGCCGCAGGTGAAGGGGCTGGCCGAGCTGGAGCCGGTGGCCGTCGGGCGGGGCGAGTCGCACGATCTGGAGGAGATCGCCCGGCGGCTCGCCGCGGCCGCCTACTCCCGCGTCGAACTGGTCGAGAAGCGCGGCGAGTTCGCGGTGCGCGGCGGCATCCTGGACGTCTTCCCGCCGACCGAGGAGCACCCGCTGCGGGTGGAGTTCTGGGGCGACGACGTCGAGGAGATCCGGTACTTCAAGGTGGCCGACCAGCGGTCGCTGGAGATCGCCGAGCACGGCCTGTGGGCGCCGCCCTGTCGTGAACTGCTGCTGACCGACGAGGTGCGGGCCCGGGCCGCCGGGCTGTCCGCCGAGCACCCGGGGCTGGCGGAGATCCTGGACAAGATCGCCGAGGGCATCGCGGTCGAGGGCATGGAGTCGCTGGCGCCCGTGCTGGTCGACGACATGGAACTGCTGCTGGACGTGCTGCCGCTCGGCTCGGTCGCGGTGGTCTGCGACCCCGAGCGGGTCCGCACCCGCGCCGCCGACCTGGTGGCGACCAGCCAGGAGTTCCTGCACGCCTCCTGGGTGGCGGCCGCGGCCGGTGGCGACCGGCCGATCGACCTGGAGGCGATCGACGTCTCGGCCGCCTCGCTGCGGTCGCTCGCCGAGGTGCGCGAGCACGCCGCCGAGATCGGCCTGCCGTGGTGGTCGGTCAGCCCGTTCGCGACCAGCGACGCCACGGTCGACGGCCTGCTGGAGTTCGACGTCAACACCCTGACCCTCGGCATGCACGCGGTCGAGGCGTACCGGGGCGACACCGCGCGGGCGATCGCCGACGCCAAGGAGCGGCTCGCCGCCGACTGGCGGGTCGTCATGGTGACCGAGGGGCACGGTCCGGCCTCCCGGCTCGCCGAGGTGCTCGGCAACGAGGGCATCCCGGCCCGGCTGGTCGCCGACCTGTCCGAGGCGCCGACCCGGGACGTCGTGCACGTCGCCTGCGGCTCGATCGAGTACGGCTTCGTCGACGAGGCGCTCAGGCTGACCGTCATCACCGAGACCGACCTGTCCGGCCAGAAGTCCTCCACCAAGGACATGCGGCGGATGCCCTCCCGGCGCCGCAACGCGATCGACCCGCTGGCGCTGGTCGCCGGCGACTACGTGGTGCACGAGGCGCACGGCGTCGGCCGGTACGTGGAGATGGTGCAGCGCACCGTGCAGGGCGCCACCCGCGAGTACCTGGTGCTGGAGTACGCGCCCGCCAAGCGCGGCCACCCCGGCGACCGGCTGTTCGTGCCGACCGACCAGCTCGACCAGGTCACCAAGTACGTCGGCGGCGAGGCCCCGACGCTGCACCGGCTCGGCGGCGCGGACTGGGCGAAGACCAAGCAGCGGGCCAAGAAGGCCGTCAAGGAGATCGCCGCCGACCTCATCAAGCTGTACTCGGCCCGGATGGCCGCGCCCGGCCACACCTTCGGCCCGGACACCCCGTGGCAGCGGGAGCTGGAGGACGCCTTCCCCTACGCGGAGACGCCGGACCAGCTGACCACCATCGCCGAGGTCAAGTCGGACATGGAGAAGTCCGTCCCGATGGACCGGCTGATCTGCGGCGACGTCGGCTACGGCAAGACCGAGATCGCGGTGCGCGCGGCCTTCAAGGCGGTGCAGGACGGCAAGCAGGTGGCGGTGCTGGTGCCGACCACGCTGCTGGTGCAGCAGCACTTCTCGACCTTCGCCGAGCGGTACGCCAACTTCCCGGTGAACGTGAAGGCGCTGTCCCGGTTCCAGACGGACAGCGAGGCGAAGGCCGTGCTGGAGGGGCTGTTCGAGGGCTCGGTGGACGTCGTCATCGGCACCCACCGGCTGTTCTCCTCGGAGACCCGCTTCAAGGACCTCGGGCTGGTCATCGTCGACGAGGAGCAGCGCTTCGGCGTCGAGCACAAGGAGCAGCTGAAGAAGCTGCGGGCCAACGTGGACGTGCTCACCATGTCCGCGACCCCGATCCCGCGCACCCTGGAGATGGCCGTCACCGGCATCCGCGAGATGTCCACCATCACCACCCCGCCGGAGGAGCGGCACCCGGTGCTGACCTTCGTCGGACCGTACGACGAGAAGCAGATCTCGGCGGCGATCCGGCGTGAGCTGCTGCGCGAGGGCCAGGTGTTCTACATCCACAACCGGGTCGAGTCGATCGACAAGGCGGCCGCCCGGCTGAAGGACCTGGTGCCGGAGGCGCGGATCGCCACCGCGCACGGTCAGATGGGCGAGACCCAGCTGGAGAAGGTGGTCGTCGACTTCTGGGAGAAGGAGTTCGACGTCCTGGTGTCGACCACGATCGTGGAGTCCGGCATCGACATCTCCAACGCCAACACGCTCATCGTCGAGCGCGGTGACACCTTCGGCCTCTCCCAGCTGCACCAGCTGCGCGGCCGGGTGGGCCGCGGGCGGGAGCGCGGGTACGCGTACATGCTGTACCCGCCGGAGAAGCCGCTGACCGAGACGGCGCACGAGCGGCTGGCCACCATCGCCCAGCACACCGAGATGGGCGCCGGCATGTACGTGGCGATGAAGGACCTGGAGATCCGCGGGGCCGGCAACCTGCTCGGCGGCGAGCAGTCCGGGCACATCGCGGGCGTCGGCTTCGACCTCTACATGCGGATGGTCGGGGAGGCGGTGGCCGAGTTCCGGGAGTCGCTGGCGGGCGGCGGCGAGGCGGAGGAGGAGCCGCTGGAGGTGAAGATCGAACTGCCGGTCGACGCCCATGTGCCGCACGACTACGCGCCGGGGGAGCGGCTGCGGCTCCAGGCCTACCGTTCGATCGCGGCGGTCAACTCGGAGGAGGACATCACCCAGGTCCGCGACGAGCTGGTCGACCGGTACGGCAAGCTGCCCGAGCCGGTGGAGAACCTGCTCCTGGTGGCGGCGCTGCGGCTGTACGCCCGGCGGTGCGGCATCGCGGACATCACCCTGCAGGGCTCCCACGTGCGGTTCGGGCCGGTCGAGCTGCGGGAGTCGCAGCAGCTGCGGCTGAACCGGCTCTACCCGCGCAGCCAGGTGAAGGCGGCGACCCAGCAGCTGCTGGTGCCGCGCCCGTCGACCGGGCGGATCGGCGGCAAGCCGCTGGTCGGGCGGGAGCTGCTGGCGTGGTCCCGGGAGTTCCTGTCGACCATGTTCGACGACCTGGCGGGGGCCAGGAAGTAGCGGACCCCGGGCGGGGGGACCCGCGGGGTACCGCAGGGGTGGCGGCGGTCTCGGGCGATGGCGCCCGGGACCGCCGTCGTCGTGGGTGGACCGGTGCCGGGCCGGCGGGTCGGTGCCGGGTGGTCGGTGCCGGGCGGGCCAGCCGTGAACAGGGCGGTCAGCCGATCTTCCACTGGCCGACCTGGTCGGCGAAGCCGTTGTCCAGGGAGAACTGGACCTTGTCGAGCTTGGTGCCGTTGGGGACCTCGAAGACCACGAAGCCCTTGCCGGTCTCGCCGGCGGCGATGTTGGTGGGGGTCTGGAAGGACGGGCCGGCCTTGGTGTCGGCGAGCGTCGGGCCGTACGCCTGGCCCTGGTCGTCGATCACCTTGGCGCTGCTCCAGGGCGCCTCGCTGTACGCCTTGGAGCCGGTCGCCTTGATCTGGAACTGCACGGCGACGTAGTGCTTGCCGTCCGCCGCGGTGAGGTACTCGTTGGTGCTCGCCGCCGGGTCGACCACCTTCACGGCGGTGACGTCGGCGGTGTTGCCCTTCTCCAGGGTGCCCTTGAGGGCGATGGTGTCGCCGATCTTGGCCGGGGCCTTGGCCGCCTCGGCCGGCTTGCTCTCGGCGGCCTTGCTCTCGGCGGGCCGGCTGTCGGCCGGCTTGACCGCGGCGGCGGAGTCGCCGGGTGCCGGGGCGGCGGCGGTCTGCTTGGCCTCGGTGGAGACGGACGGGCCGCCGGTGGAGTCGCAGGCCGTCGCGGTGAGGGCGACGAGCGCGGCGCCGGCCAGCAGGACGGCGGTGCGGCGGGTGCGGCGGGTGGTGGCGGACATGGCTGTCTCCTCGGGCCTCGGTTCTTGTTCTTCTTCTCTGCTGCGCGCCGACCTGCTGTCGACAGGAGAGATCACACCACGGGCTGTGAACCGTGTCAACAATGATTCATCGAACCTCTCCGTTCACGTGTGAACGCCTCGACCGGGGGTGCTGGATATGCTGTGTGGTCACACCACCCGTGCCGCCGCCGCTGCGGATCGCCGCCGAAGGAGCCCCCATGCCGGACCGTCCCGAGGTGACCGCCGTCGAGATCGCCCGCCTCGCCGGGGTGGGCCGCGCCGCCGTCAGCAACTGGCGCCGCCGCCACCCCGACTTCCCCCGCCCGGTCGGCGGCACCGACAGCAGCCCGACCTTCGCGCTCACCGACGTGGAGTCCTGGCTCAGGGCCCAGGGAAAGATCGCCGAACTGCCCCTGCTCGAACGGGTCTGGCGGCTCGTCGAGACCCTGCGCGACCCGGACGGCCACCCGGCCGCCCCGCTGGTCCGGGCCGGCAGCGTCCTGCTGCTGCACCACCGCGCGCCGGAGCGCTGGAACGCGCTCACCGGCCTGCCGGACACCAAGCTCGCCACCGGCCTGCCGCGCGCCCTCGCCGACACCGTCCGCACCGTGCTCGGCCCCGACGGCGCCGCCGGCCTGCACGGGTCCGGACTGCTCGGCTCCACCGAACTGGACCTCGCCCGGCTGCTCGCCGAACTCGCCGCCGCGGCCGGCCCGGCCGGTGCCTTCGAACAGCTCCTCACCCGCTACGCCGAGGCCAACACCCGCCAGCTCAGCCCCACCCCGCCGGAGGCCGCCGAGCTGCTCGCCGGCGTCGCGGGCGTCCCCGCCACCGTGCTCGACCCCGCCGCCGGCCTCGGCGCGCTGCTGCTCGCCCTGCCGTCCACCACCGACCGCTACGGCCAGGACGCCGACCCGGTCACCGCCGCGCTCGCCGGGCTCCGGCTCGCCCTGCACGCGCCCGCCGCCGACCCCGCCCCGCTCCCGGTCGAGCTCCGCCCCGGCGACGCCCTGCGCGCCGACGCCTACACCGGCCACACCTTCGACGCGGTGCTCTGCCAGCCCCCCTACAACGAACGGGACTGGGGCCACGACGAGCTGCAGTTCGACCGGCGCTGGCCCGGCGGCCTCGTCCCGCCGCGCGGCGAGTCCGAGCTCGCCTGGGTGCTGCACTGCCTCGCCCACACCCGCCCCGGCGGGCTCGCCGCCCTGCTGCTCCCGCCGACCGTCGCCACCCGCCGGGCCGGCCGCCGGGTCCGCGCCGAACTGCTGCGCTCCGGCGCGCTGCGCGCCGTCGTCGCGCTCCCGGCGGGCGTCGCGCCCCCGTACGGGGTCCCGCTCCACCTCTGGGTGCTGCGCGCCCCCCGCCCCGGCGACGACTTCCGCCAGGTGCTGATGCTGGACGCCGCCTCCGCCTCGGCGAGCTCCGCCGAGGTCGCCGAGGGCGGCCGCGACAAGGTGCGCTGGCCCGAGCTGCGCCGCACCGTCGTGGACGCCTGGCGGGCCTTCGACCTCGCGGCCCGCGAGGGCCTGCCGCTGCCCGAGGACCGACCCGGCCGGCACCGGACCGTGGCGGCGATCGACCTGCTCGACGACGAGACCGACCTCTCGCCCACCCGTCACGTCCCGCCGGCCGCCCCGCCCGGCGGCGCCGCCGGGCTGTCCCACCTCAGCGGCCGGCTGACCGAGCTGCTGGCCGGGCTCGCCGACCCCGGGGCCCTGCTGCCCGAGCCGGCCGGTGGAGCGGGCGGCGGTGCCGGTGGCGGCGCGGTCGTCACGCTGGGCGAGCTGGTCCGCGCCGGGCTGCTGGACGTGCACTCCTCCGGCACCGGTGCGCCCGCCCTCCCGGCCGATGCGGACCCGGCGGGCACCCGCGTCCTCACCGACCAGGACCTGGTCACCGGCGGCGCACCCGGCGCCGTCCTCGACCGGTCCGCCGCCGGCGCCGATGCCCTGCCGCTGACCCGCCCCGGCGACGTCCTCGTCCCCGCCCTCGGCGGCGGCACCGCCCGCGTCGTCGGCCCGGACGGCCCGCCCGCCGGCGCCGCCCTCGGCCGCCAGCTCCACCTGCTCCGCCCCGACCCGGCCGCCCTCGACCCGGACTTCCTGGCCGGTCACCTGCGCTCCACGGCCGCCGCCCGCCGGGCCGCCAGCCACGCCTCCACCACCACCCGCCTCGACATCCGCCGGGTCGAGCTGCCGCGTCTGCCGATCACCGAACAGCGCCGGCTCGGCGCCGCCTTCGCCCGGCTCGCCGCCTTCGACACCGCCCTGCAACGCGCCGCCGCGCTGGGCCGCACCCTCACCCAGTCCGCCACCGACGCCCTCGCTTCCGGCACCGCCGAGCCTCCGCAGGCCCGGTGACGCCGGAGCAGGAAGCCGGCCCGGCCGACTTCCTGCTCCCGGGCCGGGCGGGCGGCCCGCGGTGGCGGGTGATTCGGGTACGGCAGAAGGACTCCGGCGTGACGGGCGCGGGCGGTACGGTGTGCGGAGCCGGTTCCGTGATCGGGACCGCCGTCGTCCTCACCGCTCAGGAGTGCGCATGTCAGGGCAGTACCCCGGGCAGTTCGGCCCACCGCCCGGTGGCACGCCGACCGGCGGCATACCCGGCGCCGGTCCGCAGGCCTACGCCCCGACCATGGCGGTTCCCCAGCAGGGGCCCGGAGGCCAGGGCCGACCGTACGGCGTGCTCGGCCGGGTCCTGGCGGTCCTCGCGCCGCTGCTCTCCTTCGGGCTGCTCGGGATGGTCCCCTCGCTGCTGCTGGCGGTCCGCCGCCGCCGGGCGTACGACATCCTCGGCGCGGTCGTCTACGCCGGGGTCTTCCTCACCTTCTTCATCTGCATGGGGATCGCCGGCAGCTACCCCAAGGGCGACGCCCCGGTCGCCGACGCGATCGGCACCACGATGATGGTGCTGCTGTGGTTCACCCCGCCGGTGCACTTCCTGCTGATGGACCGCCAGGTGGTCTGGGCGTCCGGCCGGGTCCCGGCCGGCCCCTACGCCCCGGCGGCCGGGGCGACCGGGTACGGCTACCCGGTGCCCGCCGCGCCGGCGGGACCGGTGGGGCCGTACCCGCAGCCCGTGCAGCCCTACCCGGCCGCCCAGCCGTACGGGGCCGCCGCCCCCTACCCGCAGGCCGCCCGGCCGTACCCGGCCGTCGACTCCCACCCGTCGGCGATCTCCCACCCGCCCGTGCGCGCCGCCGGTCCCGGACCCGCCGGTCCCGGGGCCGCCGCTGCCGGGCCCGCGACCTCCGACGAACTGCGTGAACTCGGCGAACTGCTGCGCCGGCAGGCCCGCGAGGACCGCCCGTGACCGTCGCCCGGGTGATCGGCGGCCGCTACCACCTCACCGAGAAGATCGGCCACGGCGGCATGGGCCAGGTCTGGGCCGGCCGCGACGAACGGCTCGCCCGCCCGGTCGCCGTCAAGCTGCTGCGCACCGACCACCTCCTCGCCGCCACCGGCGCCGCCGACCCCGCCACCGCCGAACACCGGCGGCACGCCGACGAACTGCGCCACCGCTTCCTGCGCGAGTGCCGCACCACCGCCGCCCTCGACCACCCCGGCCTGGTCACCGTCTTCGACGCGGGCGAGGAGGGCGGCGAGCTCTACCTCGTCATGCAGCGCGTGCCCGGCGTCAGCCTCGCCGACCTCATCGCCGAGGACGCGCCGTTCCCGGTCGACCGGGCGGTCTCGGTGGCCGCCCAGCTCTGCGCCGCGCTGGCCGCCGTCCACGCCGTGCCGGTCGTCCACCGGGACCTCAAGCCCAGCAACGTGATGGTCCGTGAGGACGGCCGGACCGTCCTGCTCGACCTCGGCATCGCCACCGCGATCGACCCCGCCGCCACCCGCCTCACGCTCACCGGCGCCCTGATCGGCAGTCCCCCCTACATGGCGCCGGAACAGGCGCTCTCCACCGCCGTCGACCCGCGCAGCGACCTGTACGCGCTCGGCTGCCTGCTGCACGAGATGCTGACCGGCGAGGGACCGTTCCGCGCACCCACCGCCCTCGGGCTGCTGCGCCGGCACGTCGACGACCCACCGGTGCCGCTGCGCGAACTGCGTCCCGAGGTGCCGGCGCCGCTGGAGCGGCTGGTCCTCGACCTGCTCGCCAAGCGGCCGCAGGACCGCCCGGCCGACGCCCAGGAGGTCTACGGGCGGCTGCTGCCGCTGCTGCCCGCCGCCGTCCCCGTGCCGCAACCCCGGTACGGGCCGCTGCCCGACCCGGCCCGGCCGTACCGGCACCCGCTCCAGCCGCAGCCCCGGCCGGCCGGCGCCGCACCGGCGGCACCACTGGTGCGGGCCGTGCCGCCCCCGTTCCTGCCGGCCGCCGTTCCGGCTCCGGCGCCCGTCGCGGTGGGCGAGGACTTCGCGGCGGCCTGCGCCCGGCTCTCCGACCTGGTCGACGCGGGCCGGCGTGCCGAGGTGCTCGACCTCGCCGCCCGACTGCTGACGCGGGGCCGGGCCGAACTCGGTGACGGCGCCGCGATGGTCCGCACCGTCCGGACCATCTACGCCCGCACGCTGCTCCAGGAGCGGCGCCACCACGAGGCCCTGGCGGAGTACCGGCTGCTCGCGACGACCGCCGAGGGCGGACCGCACGGCCGCCGGGCCCTGGAACCGCGCTACCGGGCCGCCGAGTGCCTCGAACAGCTGGGGCGGGGCGCGGAGGCCCTCGCCGAGTACCAGGCCCTGCTCGCGGTGTGGCCGGAGACCGAACCGGAACGCCTGCTGGACCTCCGGGAGCGGATCGGCGTCCTGCTGGCCGCGCTCGGCGAGACCGAAGCGGCCTGGTCCTGGCTGCTCCAGCTCCTCTTCGACCGCGAACGCCGCGAGGGCCCCCACCACCCCTCCGTCCGCCGCCTCCGCCAGACCCTCGACACCCTCCAACCCCACCGCACCACCGCCACCCCCTGGCCCCCACACCCCTGACCACCCCGGCACAGGAGCGGGAGCCGACACGCCCGACTTCCCCCTCTGCCCACCTGCTGCCCAGGCGTGGGGAGCCGAAAGTCGGCGGGCCCGACTTCCCACGCTGTCCGTGCTGGTGCCGCCCACCCGCCGCCGCCCCCGGCGTGGGAGCAGGAAGTCGGCAGGCCCGACTTCCTGTGCCGCCCACCCCAGCCTCTGCCTACCTGCTGCCCGGGTGTGGGGAGTGGGAAGTCGGCGGGCCGGACTTCCCACGCTGGCCGGGCCGGTGTTGCCCCTCCCACCTCCGCCCACCCGCTGCCCCGGTGCAGGAGTGGGAAGTCAGCGGGCCCGACTTTCCACGCTGGCCGTGCCGGTGCTGCCCGCCCGACCTCCGCCCACCTGCGGCCCTGGCGTGGGGGTAGGCGGCCGAGGAGGCGGTCAGGATGGGAGCCGGAAGTCGGCGGGTCCGACTTCCTGCGCTGGCCGGGCGGGTGTTGCCCCCTCCCACCTCCGCTCACCCGCTGCCCCGGTGCAGGAGTGGGAGGTCGGCGGGCCCGACTTCTTGTGCCGCCCACCCCAGTCCTTCTGCCCACCTGCTGCCCGGGTGCGGGAGTGGGAAGTCGGCGCGTCCGACTTCCTGCGCTGGCCGGGCCGGTGTTGCCCGCCCGACCTCCGCCCACCTGCGGCCCTGGCGTGGGGGTAGGCGGTCGGGATGGGAGTGGGAAGTCGGTGGGGCGGACTTCCTGCGCCGGCCGGGGCGGTGTTGCCGCCCACTTCCCCGAGACCCCCACCGCCACCTGGCCACCCGCTCGCTGCGTCGGGTGTGGGAGTGGGAAGTCGGCGGGGCGGACTTCCTGCGCTGGTCGGGGCGGTGTTGCCGCGCACTTCCCCGGGACCCCCACCGCCACCTGGCCACCTGCTCGCTGCGTCGGGCGGGGAGTAGGAAGTCGGCGGGTTCGACTTTCCGCGCCGGCTGGGCGGGTGCTGCCCCGGCGGGAGTGGGAAGTCGGCGGGGCCGACTTTCCGCGCTGGGTGGGGTGGCTATGACTTTCGGCAGATTCGGGGGCGGGACGGGGTCCGTAGGGTCGGGTGGGTGTGGAGAGATCGGTGGGTGGAGTGGGCGCTGCTGGCGGTGGCGGCCGGGGGGATCGGGCTGACGGCGGTGTCGTTCTGGTGGGTGCTGCCGGGGGCCGGGGCGGCGTTCGCTGCCGGGGTGCGGATGGAGCGGGTGCGGGTGGCGGCCCTGCTGCTGGTGGTCCTGGTGACGGCCGGGACGCTGGTGGCCGTGGTCGTCCCGGACCGGTCCGAGCAGGCGATCTCGGTGGTCTCGGTGCTGGTCTGCGCCGGGATGGGCCCGTGGATGGTGGGCCGGTTCTGGCGGCTGTCGCAGGAACTGGTGCGGGCCGGCTGGGAGCGGGCGGAGCGGGCCGAGCGTGAGCAGCAGCTGGTGGCCGAGCAGGCGCGGCTGCGCGAGCGGGCCCGGATCGCCCAGGACATGCACGACGCCCTCGGCCACGACCTCAGCCTGATCGCGCTGCGCGTCGGCGCGCTGCAGCTGGCGCCCGGCCTGGCCCCGCCGCACCGGGAGGCGGCCCAGGAGATCCGGGCGGGGGCGGCGGCCGCCGTCGAACGCCTCGGGGAGGTGATCGGGGTCCTGCGGGACGAGACGGACGCCCACGCCTCCCGGGGCCCGGCCGACGCGGGCGTCCCGCAGCTGGTGGAGGAGGCGGCCGCGGCGGGCCTGGACGTCGGGCTGACCGTCACCGGTGAGCCGGACGGGCTGCCGCGGGCGGCCGAGCACGCCGCCTACCGGGTGGTCCAGGAGGCGCTGACCAACGCCGCCAAGCACGCCCCCGGGGCCCCGGTCGCGGTGCGGGTCGGGTACTCCCCGGACGGGGCCCGGATCCGGGTGGTCAACGGGCCGCCCCGGGGAGGTGCGCCCGGTCCGGTGACGGGCGGCCGCGGCCTCATCGGCCTGGCCGAGCGGGTCCGGCTGGCCGGCGGCACCTTCCGGTACGGGCCCCGGGACGACGGCGGCTTCGAGGTCGGCGCCCGGCTGCCGCGCTCCGGCGCCCCGGCGAGTGCCCCGGCGCCGCGGCCGGTCACGCTGTCGCCGGCCCGTGAACTGCGCCGGGCCCGCCGCCGGGTGGGCCGGATGATGGTGGCGGTGGTGCTGGCGCCGCTGACCGTCGCCCTGGCCCTCACCGCCGCGCTGCGCGGCTGGACGATCCAGGCGGCCGGCCGATCCGTCCTCGACCCCGCCGACTACGCGTCGTTGCGCGTCGGCCAGGACCGGGCCACCGTGCAGCGGGTCCTGCCGGACCACCGGTTTCCGTACCATCCGTCCGTGGGCGACCCGCCGCCCGGGGGAGAGGGAGTGACGTGCGAGTACTACGCGATGACGGCCGAGGCGTTCGGCGACGACCGCTCCGGGGACGCGTACCGGCTCTGCTTCCGGGACGACGTGCTGATCTCCCTGGACGCCCTGGTCCGGTGAGCGCCCGGTGAACGACGTGGAGCGGGCGGACGGGGCCCGCGCACCGATCCGGGTGGTGATCGCGGACGACGAGCCGATGGTGCGGGCCGGGGTGCGCGCGGTGCTCGCCACCGACCCGGGGATCGAGATCGTCGCCGAGACCGGGGACGGGCGGGAGGCGGTGGAGCTGGTCCGGCGCCACCGCCCGGACGTCGCCGTGCTGGACATCCGGATGCCCGGCACGGACGGCATCGCCGCGGCCGCCGAGATCCGCCGCGGCGCCGTCACCACCAGGACCGGAGCGGCCACCGGGATCGTCATGCTGACCACCTTCGGCGAGGACGACTACATCCTGCGGGCCCTCGGCGGGGGCGCCAACGGCTTCCTGATCAAGTCCGGCGAGCCGGAGGAGCTGATCGCCGGGGTCCGGTCGGTGGCGGACGGCGCGGCCTACCTCTCACCCCGGGTGGCCGCCCGGGTGGTGGCCCACCTCGCCGCCACCGGGGCCGGTGGCCCGGCCGACCGCAGGGCCGCGGCGCAGCGCCGGGTGGCCGGGCTGACCGCCCGTGAACGGGACGTCCTGGCGCTGGTCGCCGCCGGGCTGTCCAACGGTCAGATCGCCCGCCGGATCGGGGTGGTGGAGGGCACGGTGAAGGCGCACGTCAGCAACGTCCTGGCGCGGCTGGGCGTGGCCAACCGGGCGGCCGCCGCCGTCCTCGCCCACGAGGCCGGCCTGGCGGCGGGCCCGCCGGCCTGACCCCGGGGCGGGCGCCGCGACGGGCACCGGCGCCGCGACGGCCACCGGCAGCGGCCTGAGCAGCAGCGGCCCGAGCAGCCGCACGCCGCCCAGCGCGCCGACCGCCGCCGTCGCGGACGGCAGCAGGGCGACGACCACCGCCGCCGTGACCGCCCCGCCCAGCGCCGCCCCGGCGAGCACGTCGTGCGGGTAGTGCACCCCGGCGGCGACCCGCAGGCCGGCCGTCCCCAGACCGACGGGCACAGCCACCCACCTCGCGCGGGCCACCCACCTCGCCCACCGCGCCGGCCCCGCCCACGCCTCCCGGCGCGGCCGCAGCAGCACCAGCCCGGTGGCCAGCGCGACGGCCAGCGTCGCGTGGTTGCTGGGGAACGACCAGTCGCCCGGCGGCGGGCAGTCGGCGAGCGCGGTGGACGGCAGCGCGGACAGCGCCCGGCACGGCCGCTCCTCGTCGAGCACCGACTTCAGCAGCTCGCTCGTCCCGTACGCGAGCACCGTGCCGAGGCCGGTGAGCGCGACCCCCGCGACCGCGCCCGCGTCCCGTCGCCCGTGCGCCGTCCACCAGCCGAGCACCAGCAGCAGACCCAGCGCGAGCAGCCCGGCCTCGGTGGCGGGCTCCAGCAGGGCGGCGAGCCGGGGCGGGGCGTCGGCGACGGCCTCGGCCACCCGGCGGTAACCGGCGGCGGACCAGCCGGTGACCACCCGGACCGGGCCGTCCCCGCCCGCGCGCCCCGGCGCCAGCCACCCGACCGCGCCGGTGCCCGCTCCCAGCAGCACCACCGCGAGGGCCGTTCGGTTCCTGAGCGTGTTCGTCATGCCGCGGACGGTAGGCGCCGGGAGCGGCGGCCGGCCCGACCCGAAAGACAGGGTCCGACCTGGACGATCGTCAGGGTTGACGCCCCCGCCCGGCTGTGCGGGCGGCAGCGGCCGGGGCCCGCGGACGCTCCGGAATCCGGGGGCGGGGGTGCGGGCCGGGCGGGTAGGTTCGGGGTGTGACGACGAATCCTCCCGGCCCCAAGCTGATCCTCCTCATCACCACCCACCGGGTGGCCCCCGGCCTGCTGTCGTGGCCCGCCTGGGAGGCGCTGCGGTCGGCCGGCCGGGTGCTCGCCGCCGACCCCGCCCACCCGCAGCTGCCCGCCGTGGCGCAGGCCGGCGTCGAGGTCCGGATCGTGGCGCCCGGCTCCGCCCCCGCGCTGGCCCGGCTGCTGACCGAGGCGCCGGCCGGGCCGTCCGCCGAGGAGGCCGGTCCGACGGTCTGGCTGGGCAGTCCGGACGGCGACCCCGGGCTGACCGACGCGCTGGCCCGCCTCGCCGTCGAGCACGCCGGTGAGGTGCCGGAGATCGAGGTGCTGCCCGGCTCGTACGACCTGCCGGGCGCGCGGCTGCTGGACCTGGTCTCCGTGATGGACCGGCTCCGCTCGCCGGGCGGCTGCCCGTGGGACGCCGAGCAGACCCACGCCAGCCTGGTGAAGTACCTGGTCGAGGAGGCCTACGAGCTGGTCGAGGCGATCGAGGAGGGGGACCGCGACATGCTCCGCGAGGAGCTGGGCGACGTCCTGCTCCAGGTCTTCTTCCACTCCCGGATCGCCGAGGAGCACCCCACCGGGGCCTTCTCGATCGACGACGTGGCGGGCGACATCGTCGACAAGCTGATGTACCGCCACCCGCATGTGTTCGGCGACGCCGAGGCGAGCGGCGCGGCGGAGGTGGAGGCCAGCTGGGAGGCGCTCAAGGCGGCCGAGAAGTCGGAGCGGGAGTCGGTGCTGGACGGCGTGCCGGCCGGGCTGCCCTCGCTCGCGTACGCGGCGAAGCTGGTCTCACGGGTGCGCCGGGCCGGCTTCACGGGCGTGCCGGACGAGCCGTACGAGCTGCCCGCCGAGCTCACCGCGGAGTCGGCGGGCCGGCTGCTGCTCGCGGTGGCGCAGCGCGCGCACGACGCCGGGATCGACGTGGACGCCGCGCTGCGGGCCTCGGCGCGCGGCTACCGGGACGCGGTGCGCGCCGCGGAGGGCCTGAAGCCCGCGGAGTAGCGCCGCCCGGTGTCCGGCGGGAGCGGCCCGCGCGGCGGCGGCGCCCCGGCCCGCCGGGGCGTCCAGCGCCGGCCGCCTCAGAAGACGGCCCCGTCCTGCACCCGCCGCCCCTGCGCCCGGCCCACCACCCAGTCGATTATACAAAACTTAAGCTGCCCCCCACCACCATA
>NZ_JBHYUU010000164.1:0-18193 GCF_042749955.1 Kitasatospora sp. NPDC059462
GCCCGGCGCGGGCGCGGCCGGTGCGGCGGCGGGCGCGGCCGCGTCGGAGAGCCAGCCGGCCCCGCCGGTGGCCTCGCCCGCACCGGGCGGGGTGTACGCGGTGAGGGTGGTGGAGCCGGTGAGGCCCTGGAGCGGCTGCGGGCAGACCGCGGTGCTCCGCTCGACCTGCGCCGTGGTGGCGGTGGCCCGGTCGGTGCGGGCCGGGGCGGCCGGCGGGCGCAGCTCGGCGATGCCGAACACCGCCGCGAGCACCACGCCCGCGGCCAGCAGCGAGCGGGTGGTGCGCGCCACCGAGGAGCCCTTCGGGGCGGGGGCGCCGTCGAAGGCCCCGGCGGGGGCGGCGCCCGGCGCGGCGGGCTTCTTCCTGAAGGCGGGCTTCTTCATCGCGGGTCAGCTCCCGGATCCGTGGTGCGGGTACCGGCCCGGACCGTGCGGGCCGTTCGGGTCGTGGGGCTCGTTCGGGTCCGGCTGGTCGTAGTAGGGCTCGGCCTGCTGCTGTCCGGGCACCCAGGGCTGCTGGCCCGGCTGCTGGTACTGGTCGTAGCCGTACTGCTGGTCCGCCGGGTACGGCTGGTAGCCCTGCTGCTGGTAGCCGTCCTGGCCGCCGTACCCCTGGCCGCCGCCGTACGGCGCGCCCACCGGCTGCTGCGCGGCGTACGGGTCGTAGCTGTACGGGTCGGCCTGCTGGTACGTCTGGTACGGGTCGGTGTACGGCTCGGCCTCCTGCGCGGCGGCGGCCGCCTGGACCGCCCCGGCCGCCGGCTCGCCCGCGGACTGCGCCGGGATCGTGCCCGGCCGGCCCTCGTACACCCCGGCGTCCGGCTCGTCGGTGTCCGGGGCCTCGACCTCGGTGCCGTCGCCGCGCTCGGCCATCCGGCGGGCCCGGCGGCTGCCGGGGGCCGGGGCCTGCGCCTGGGCGGCGGCGGCCAGCGCGGCGGCCTCGACCACGTCCTCGGGCAGGTCGTCGTCCTTGTGGTTGCGCCGGCCGGGCAGGGCCAGCACCAGGACGGTCAGGCCGAGCAGCAGCTGCGCCCAGATCCAGCCGGTGTGCGCCAGGCTGCCCTCCCGGGTGACCAGCAGCTTGCCGCCGCCGGCCGGGAGCTTGAAGCCCTGCGCCCAGCCGTCCACGGTGACCGGCTCCAGGGCGGTGCCGTCCAGGGTGGCCTTCCACTGCGGGGCGGCGGACTCGGCGAGGCGCAGCACCCGGCCCTCGGGTCCGGCCGGCAGGGTGGTGTCGAGGTCGCGCTCACCGGCCGGGACGACCACGGGGACGGCGCCCGGGGCGGTGATCAGCGCGCGGGTGGCGGGGGTGCCGTCGACCTGCCAGAGCGCGGCGCCGCCGTCCTGGTTGGCCTTGACCAGGCCGGGGGTGGTGTCCAGGACGTCCTTGAAGGCGCCGATCAGCGGCTGGTCGACCAGCACGTAGGCGATGCCGTAGCGGGAGAGCGCGCCCGCCTGGTCGGCGCCGGAGCCGGCCAGCAGGCTGCCGACCGTGCGGTCCAGGCCGGCCGTGGTACCGGTGGCCGGGTCGACGGTGGACTCGGCCTGGCCGAGCGTCAGTCCGGCGCCGCGGACCACGGTGTAGTCGACCGAGCCGCCCTTCGGGTCGCCGGTGACGACCAGGGTGCGGGAGCGGTCGGTGGTGCCGGCCTGCTCGGCGATGAACGCGGGCACCTGGGCACCGCGGCCGCGGTGCAGCGGGCCGTCGGCGCCGGTGACGGCCCACCAGAGGCCGGTGCCCAGCGGGGCGAGCACGGCGGCGGCGACCACCAGGGCGGCGACCGGCTGGCGCCAGCCGAAGGCGATGCCAGCCACACGGGCGTTGGCGCCGTCGGCGCCGATCGCGGCGGCGGCGAGCAGGGCGACGCCGGCCAGCAGGGTGGCGGGGCCGGACCACGCGGGCACGGCCGGGCCGCCGGAGGCGGGGGTGACCGAGGTGCCGGCCACCGCGACGGCGAACAGCAGTCCGGCGCCGGCGGCGCCCCAGGCGGCGAGCACCGCGCGGCGGCGGTCGGCGCGCAGCAGGGCGGCCAGCGCGGCGAGCACCACGCCGGCGGAGAGCCAGACCGGCGGCACCCCGGCGCCGCCCGGGTTGACCAGGAGCAGCCCGGTGGCGGTCGGCCCGGCGCCGTGCAGGCCGGGCAGGCCCGCTTCGAGCAGCAGCCACTGCGGGTGCGAGAGCACCTGGAGCGACCAGGGCGCCAGGACGGCGACCGGCACCGCGAGGACGACCAGGACGCGCAGGCCGAGCAGGCGCAGCGCGGTGACGCCGGAGCCGAAGGCGCCGCCGCGGACCACCGCGGTGAGCAGCATGGCCAGGCAGAGCGGCACGGCCAGCGCCCAGACCAGCGGGACGAAGGCGGTGGCCAGGGTGAGCAGCAGGACGGTCATCCAGGCGGAGCGCCAGCCGGGGCGGGCGCCCTTGGCGGCGCTCTCGTCCCGGATGCCGAGGCCGGCGGTGATCGCGGCGGCACGGGCCAGCGGCGGGAGCAGCACGGCCAGCACGGCGGTGCCGATCCGGCCCTGGGCGAGCGCGCCGGTGGCGGCGGGCAGCAGGGCGTAGGTGGCGCTGGCCCAGGCGCGGACCAGCTTGGAGTCGATCAGCGGCCGGGAGACCAGGTAGGCGCTGACGGCGGAGAGCGGGACGGCGAGGACGACCAGCAGGGTGACCGCGAGGTCGGCGTGGTCGAACAGCATCCAGGAGAGGATCGACAGCACCGCGAGGTAGGGCGGCGCGGAGGCGGTGGAGCCGGTGCCGACGGGGTGCCAGGCGTCGGCGTACATCGACCAGAGGCCGGCCGCGCCGTCGGTGGCGGGCAGCAGGGCGCCGCCGAACAGGGCGTCAGCGCCGAGCAGGCCGCGGCAGGCGACCAGGGCGAACACCAGCAGGGCGGCGAACAGCACCGGGGCGGGGCGCCGGACGAGCTTCTTGACCAGCGCGAACTGCTCGACGACGAGGTCCTCGGCGTCCTCGTCGCCGCCGGCCTCGGCGGTGCCGTGCCGGCCGGAGCCGGCGTCGTCGCCGCCCCCTATGCCGAGCGAGCCGATGACGCCCTCGACGGCGAGCCGGGCGGTGGCGCCGGGTGCGGGGAAGAGCGTGCGGTCGTCCAGGGCGTCGGCGGCCCGGCTGCGGGCGCGGCGTTTGCGGGCGGCCAGCAGCCGGGGCAGCCGGACGAGTTCGTGGCCGAGGCCGGCGAGTTCGTCGAAGGCCTGCTTGGGGTCCTTGCCGAGCAGGTTGGCGACCACCCGCAGCAGGGTGCCGAGCACCAGCCGCAGCAGGACGTAGGGGAAGAGCACGCCCCTGGTGTTGGCGAGCAGGGTGTAGACGGCGCCGGCCTTGTCCACCCGGTGCGGGTGGGCGGGGCCGCAGTCGATGGCGCGGCGCTCGCGGCTGGCGGCCTCGGCGTGCCGGAGCACGGCGTCCGGGGCGACCACGACGCGGTGGCCGGCGGCGTTGACCCGCCAGCAGAAGTCGGTGTCGTCGCGCATCAGCGGCAGCGCCCGGTCGAAGCCGCCGAGCTGCTCGAAGACGTCGCGGCGCACCAGCATGCCGGCGGTGGAGACGGCGAGCACCGGGCGGACCTGGTCGTGCTGGCCCTGGTCCTGCTCGCGCCGGTCGAGGCCGGTCCAGCGGCGGCCGGAGCGGGCGATGGTGACGCCGACCTCCAGCAGCTGGCGGCGGTCGTACCAGCTGCGCAGCTTGGGGCCGACGACGGCGGCGCTGGGGGTGGAGTCGGCGACCTGGAGCAGTCGGCGCAGCGCGTCGGTCTGCGGTTCGCAGTCGTCGTGCAGCAGCCAGAGCCACTCGACCGGCTGGGTCTCCCGGGGGCCGCCGCGGCCGAGGCCGTCCTCCTCGCCGAGCGGGTCGCCGAAGTCGTCCCAGCCGCCGGTGACCGGGTCGTAGCCGGAGGGGTCGAGCCGGTAGGGCAGGTCCTCGGGGCGCAGCGGGGGGCTGTTGAAGACGGCCTCGCCGACGGCGGTGCCGAAGCCGGCCCGGCGGCCGAGGACGGTCGGGCCGCTCTCCGGGAGCCAGTCGGCGAGGGTCTCGGCGAGCAGGCGCGGGGAGTCGTCGGTGGAGCCGGTGTCGACGGCGAGGACGCGCTGGACCTGGCGGTCCTGGCCGAGCAGGCCGGCGAGGGCCCGGGGCAGCCAGCGGGCGCCGTCGTGCGAGACGATCACGGCGGTGACCAGGTGGCGCGGGTAGGCGGGCGGCCTGCTGGAGGAGAAGCCGCTCTGGTGGCTGTAGACGGTCATCGCGTGCGAGGGCCCCAGTTCTCGGTGGACACAGCCGGTGAACGGCAACCGGATGGCGCACCACACTAACGGCTCCGGGTGGCGGCTCCGTCCACGGTGTCCGCCCCGGGTGCCCGTCCGGGAACGCGGAAGCGCCTCACCACCGGTGGTGAGGCGCTTCGTCGCAGGTCGTCCGTGCGGGCCGGTCGTTCGAGGAACCGGGGTCCAGGGGTCCGGGGGACGCGTCCACCCCGTTCAGACGGCGCTCTTCTTGAGCCGGCGGCGCTCGCGCTCGGAGAGGCCGCCCCAGATGCCGAATCGCTCGTCATTGGCGAGGGCGTACTCCAGGCACTCGGAGCGGACCTCGCAGGCGAGGCAGACCTTCTTGGCCTCGCGCGTGGAGCCGCCCTTCTCGGGGAAGAAGGATTCCGGGTCGGTCTGGGCGCACAGCGCGCGCTCCTGCCAGCCGAGTTCCTCTTCCTCCTCGATGCCGTCACCGATCAACAGCTCAAAGAGCTCGCTCATGTGGCGCGCCTCCTCTGCCCCTATTGGCGTCCCCGTGGTTGCCGTTGCCTCGTGCGGCCGACGACACGAGTGAAATTACAGTTGCGTCACTCTGGCTCAGTCAAGCCGAGCTCTGGTATTGGGGCCAGGATTCACTCCCCGGCACCAAGCCGTTACGAATAGTGTACATAACCGGACACATCGGACCTCACGTCCGAGGACCCTCGAAGGCTGCCGAACCCTTCACGACCGGGGGCCGGGTGACGCGCAGTCACCGCCACAGGCCGGTCACCGCCCTCTCTTCCCGGCGATCTTCCCATCGAAACATAGAGGGTGATTTATCACCCCATCGGGTACTTCATGACCGATCTCACCCGAATGTCCGCTCTCCCCGAGTTGACACCGCCCCCGTCGATGCGATGTCCTTTCCCCTATGTCAGAGTTCGCCAGCCCCCGGAGCGGTTCCGCCCTCCGCCGTGCCGTGAACTCCTGTTGTCGCCTCTGTTCCTGCCGCTGTATCTAGGCGCCCGCCGTCCCGCCGCGCGCCGCCCAGGAAGCACAGAGGCCGCCCGCGATTCCCGCCCCAGGACATCCCGGATCCGGCTGATCCCCTGACGCCCCAGCCTTTCCGAGGACGACTCCCGTGCGAATGATCCGCATCCGCAAGCGGAACCGCGACCGCAGCAAGCTCGCCCGCCGCCTCCACGCCGCCCGCCCCGCCGCCCACCCGTGGGCCGACGGTCTCAGCGACGTCTCCATCGCCGGCGACCCGCTGGCCTTCCCGCACCTCGCGCGCACCGACCTGCCCGGGCACCCCGTCACCGTCGCCGACCACTCCCGGCTGGTCCGCGAGATCGCCGCCGACCGCGCCCGCTGGGAGCCGCTCGTCCGCTACGACGCGCTGACCCGCTGGTACGCCCGGCTGGAGACCGGCCCCGGCTACGAGGTCTGGCTGCTCAGCTGGCTGCCCGGCCAGAGCAGCGGCCTGCACGACCACGGCGCCTCCGCCGGCGTGATGACCGTCGTGCGGGGTGAACTCGTCGAGCGCTCCCTCACCCATGCGGGCGACGGCGCCCGGACGCTGCGCCCCGGCGGGCAGCGGGTGTTCTCCGCCGGCTACCTGCACGAGGTGGTCAACGGCTCGCTGGAGCCGGCCGTCTCCATCCACCTCTACAGCCCCGGCCTGACCGAGATGAACCAGTACGGCGGCGGCACGGCCGTCCCCGAGCAGCACCCGCAGGCGTCCGCCGAGGTCGGCTGAGGCCCGCCGGGCCTCGGCGGCGGTTGCCGAGGGCCGGGCTGACGACCCGTCGACGCGTGGCAGGATGGGCGCATGCGCATCGTGGCACTGGCAGGCGGGATCGGCGGAGCGCGTTTCCTGCGCGGACTCCGGGAGGCCGTCGGCCCCGAGGACGAGATCACCGTCATCGGCAACACCGGTGACGACATCCACCTCTTCGGGCTGAAGGTCTGCCCCGACCTCGACACCGTCATGTACACCCTCGGCGGCGGCATCCACGAGGAGCAGGGCTGGGGCCGGACCGACGAGACCTGGTCCATCAAGGCCGAGATGAAGGAGTACGGCGTCGGGCCCGAGTGGTTCGGGCTCGGCGACCGCGACTTCGCCACCCACCTCGTGCGCAGCCAGATGCTCACCGCCGGCTACACCCTCAGCCAGGTCACCGAGGCGCTCTGCGTGCGGTGGCGGCCCGGGGTGCGGCTGCTGCCGATGAGCGACGACCGGGTCGAGACCCACGTGCGGATCACCGACGACCGGGGCACCCGGGCGATCCACTTCCAGGAGTACTGGGTCAAGCTGCACGCCGCCGTCGACGCCGAGGCGATCGTGCCGGTCGGCGCGGAGACCGCCAAGCCGGCGCCCGGCGTGCTGGAGGCCATCGCCGACGCCGACGTCATCCTCTTCCCGCCGTCCAACCCGGTCGTCTCGATCGGCACCATCCTCGCCGTGCCGGGCATCCGGGCCGCCGTCGCCGCCGCGTCCGCCCCGGTGGTCGGGCTCTCCCCGATCATCGGCGGGGCGCCGGTGCGCGGCATGGCCGACAAGGTGCTCGCCGCCGTCGGCGTCGAGGCCACCGCGGACGCGGTCGCGCTGGACTACGGCAGCAGGTCGGCGCCGCGGAGCGGCGCGGGCGAGGGTGGCGACGGGCGGCGGGAGGGCCTGCTGGACGGGTGGCTGGTGGACACCGCGGACGAGGGCGTCGTCGCCGCCGTCGAGGCCGGCGGGATCGCCTGCCGGGCCGTGCCGCTACTGATGACCGACGTGCCCGCCACCGCCGCGATGGCCCGGGCCGCGCTCGCGCTGGCCGAGCAGGTGCGCGGATGACGCTCCGGATCGTCCCGGTCGGCGGGCTGCCCGAGATCGACGCCGGCGCCGACCTCGCCGGGCTGATCGCCAAGGCCGCCGAGTACCAGGACGGCGACATCCTGCTGGTCACCTCCAAGGTGGTCAGCAAGGCCGAGGGCCGGGTGCTGGAGGCCGCCGACCGCGAGGCCGCGATCGACGCCGAGACGGTCCGGGTGGTCGCCCGGCGCGGCAGCACCCGGATCGTCGAGAACCGCAACGGCCTGGTGATGGCCGCCGCCGGTGTCGACGCCTCGAACACCGCCCCCGGCACCGTCCTGCTGCTGCCCGAGGACCCGGACGCCTCGGCCCGCGCGCTGCGGGCCCGGATCCAGCAGCTCACCGAGCGCCGGCTCGCCGTCGTGGTCACCGACACCTTCGGCCGGCCCTGGCGCAACGGGCTCACCGACGTCGCCATCGGCGCCGCCGGGCTGCCCGTCGTCGAGGACCACCGGGGCCGCACCGACTCGCACGGCAACGAGCTGGCCATGACCGTGACCGCCACCGCCGACGAGCTCGCCGCCGCCGCCGACCTGGTGAAGGGCAAGGCCACCGGCACCCCGGTCGCCGTGGTGCGCGGCCTCGGCCACCTGGTCACCGCCGAGGACGGCGAGGGCGCCCGGGCGCTGGTCCGGCCCGCCGCCGAGGACATGTTCCGGCTCGGCACCTCCGAGGCGATCCGGCAGGCCGTCACCCAGCGGCGCACCATCCGCGCGTTCACCGCCGAACCGGTCGACCCGCAGGCCGTGCGGCGCGCCGTCGCCGCCGCGGTCACCGCGCCCGCGCCGCACCACACCACGCCGTGGCGGTTCGTGCTGCTGGAGACCCCCGGCGTCCGGACCCGGCTGCTGGACGCGATGCTCACCGCCTGGCGTCGCGACCTCGCCGAGCTGGACGGCTGGGACGAGGAGCGGATCGCCCGCCGCACCGCCCGCGGCGACGTCCTGCGGGCCGCCCCGTACCTGGTGGTGCCCTGCCTGGTGATGGACGGCTCGCACGACTACCCCGACGATCGCCGGGCCGGCGCCGAGCGGGAGATGTTCACCGTCGCGATCGGCGCGGCCGTGCAGAACCTCCTGGTCGCCCTGGTCGGCGAGGGCTACGGCTCGGCCTGGGTGTCCTCCACCATGTTCTGCCGCGACACCGTCCGCACCGCCCTCGGCCTCCCCGGCCACTGGGACCCGATGGGCGCCGTCGCCGTCGGCCGCCCCGCCGAACCCCCGCGCACCCGCCCCGAGCGGACGGCGGACGCCTTCATCGAGGTCCGCTGACCGACCCGACGGCGGGTGTCAGTCGCCGAGGTCGTCCGGCAGCAGGCGGAAGGCCTGGTGGTTGGTCAGCGGCCGGATCGCGCGGAAGTGCCTGCGGTCGATCGTCAGCACGGCGTCGGTGCGGAACTCGGCGGCCAGCGCGACGTTGATCGCGTCGGTCAGGCCCATGCTCAGCTCCGGGTAGCGGCGCATGACGATTCGCGCGGCACCCAGGTGCGAAGCGACCTCCGGGACCTCGAACCGGCCGATCGTGCAACGGTCGATGATGTCCTCCAGGATGCCCATCGCCGCGCCGACGCCGAGCGTCCGGTGGGCCAGGTAGTCCAGTTCGGCGAGCACCAGCGGCGAAATGACCAGGTGGCCCACGGTGTCCAACGCCTTCCGGCAGGCGATGTGGTCAGGCTCGTCCCGCGCGTAGGCCGCGAGCAGCGCGCCGGTGTCGCCGACCACCGCGACCGCCGTCACCGCCCGAACCCTTCCATGTGCTTGTCGAGATCGGCCACGATGCGACCGCCTCCGCCTCCGAAACTCGGCATGTCGTCGATCTCGTCGCCCATCGGGTCGGTACGGAACGGGTAGACCGGCTCGGCGAGGTCCGGCGGCACGATCGTGGCGACATGGCGGCCGTCCTTGGTGACGATCACGGTCTCACCGCGCTCGACGGCTCCTATCACCTTGGCCGTCTGCTGGTTCAGTTCCCGCATCGTTGCTTCCATGAGGCCAGCCTAAGCCTGGTACTACGGTGTAGTACATCATGCGGGGGTGCAATTCACCCGAACGTGTGGGTTTAGCGCCGGCGGTGGTCGTTGGGGGCGAGGCGGGGGCCGAAGCGGGGGGCGTGGGTGCCGGTGGCGAGGACGATCCGGCACAGGCGGTGGCGGTGCGGGCGGTAGGGCTCCAGGAGCGCCAGCATCTGGGCGTCGTCGCTGCGGACCCGGCCGGCCAGCGCCCAGCCGACGGTGTTGGGCAGGTGGAAGTCGCCGACCGAGACGGCGTCCGCGTCGCCGTTGCTGCGCTGGAGGGTCTCGGCGGCCGTCCAGACGCCGATGCCCGGGACGGCGGTGAGGCGGGCGAAGGACGCCTCGTGGTCCATCGCGGAGGCCTCCTCCAGGCGGGGCGCCAGGCGGACGGCGCGCTGCACCGTCGCCGAGCGCTTCGGGTCCACGCCCGCCCGGTGCCAGTCCCAGCTCGGCACCTGCGACCACTCGCGGGCCGACGGCGCCACCCGCATCTCCCCCGCCGGCCCGGGCGCCGGGGTGCCGAAGGCGCGCAGCAGGGTGCGCCAGGCGCGGTAGGCCTCGCCGGTGGTGACCTTCTGCTCCAGGATCGCCGGCACCAGGGACTCCAGCACCAGCCCGGTCCTGGCCAGCCGCACGCCGGCCGCCGCGCGCTGGGCCTCGCGCAGCGGGCCGGGCGGCAGGACCAGGCCCGCCGGGTCGTCCGCGTCGCCGAGCAGCTCGGGCAGCCGGTCGAGCAGCCACGGCGCGCCCGGGCCCCAGGCGTCCGCCTCGACCACGCCCTCGGAGGGGCGGGCGAGCACCCGCAGGGTGCCGACGCCGGCCGGGGTGCGGGAGGCCCGCCAGACGGCGCCGTCGGCGGTGGTCCGGTACGCCGGGTCGGCCGGGCCGCGGCGCAGCGGGAGCAGGGTGCGGGCCACGTCCAGCGGGAAGCCGGGCCGCCAGCGGCGCACGGCCGCGGCGCCGGTGCCGGGGCCGCTGCCGGTGGCCCTCGGGGCGGGCACGCTCCTCCCGTTCACCGCCGTGCACCTCCTGCGCTGTCCGTCGACCATGGGGATATGAACGATACGCGGGTGACGGAATTGTCCCCAGGTGACGAGAGTGCCGTGCGGGCCCTCTACCACCGGGTGCTGGAGGGCTGGAACCTGCGGGACGGCGCCGCCTTCGCCGGGCCGTTCGCGCCGGACGGCGAGGTGATCGGCTTCGACGGGACCCGCCACCGCGGCCGCTCGGTGATGGCCGCCGAGCTCGGACGGGTCTTCGCCGACCACGCCACGCCCGAGTACGTCGCCAAGGTGCGGCGGGTGCGGGCGCTGGCCCCCGGGGTGGCGCAGCTGGACGCGGTCGCCGGCCTGGTGCCGGACGACGCGGAGGACGTGGACCCCGCGCTGAACGCGGTGCAGACGGTGATCGCGGTCGACGCGGGGGCGGGCTGGCGGATCGCGCTGTGGCAGACCACCCCGGCCCGGTACGACCTGCGGCCCGACCTCGCGCAGGCGCTGACGGCGGAACTGCGGGCGCTGGTCGGCCGCGGGCCGGGGCCGCGGTGATCATGCGGTGATCCGGCGGGCGGCGCCGCGCGTGAACCGGATGTTCACGGGATTTCGACCTGCCCGCCACGCCGCCCGGCGGCGCCCCCGCCACCCCTCCCGGACGTCCGCCCGTAGGCCGTAGGCTGGGGCGCACCATGACTTCGCCTTTCGCTGCCGATGCCCGCACCCCCGTCGAGCTGCTGCACGCTTTCCTGCGAGGTGGCGCTCCCTCAGTCGACCCCGCGGCCCCGCTGGTCACCTTCTACGACGACGCCAGCGGCGAACGCGTCGAACTCTCCGCCCGGACCTTCGACAACTGGGTGGCCAAGACCGCGAACCTGCTCCAGGACGAGCTCAACGCCGGGCCGGGCGACCGGGCCGCGCTGCTCCTCCCGGCCCACTGGCAGAGCGCCGTCTGGCTGCTCGCCTGCTGGTCGGTGGGGGTGACGGCGGTGCCGGGCGGCGACCCGGCCGGCGCCGACCTGGTGGTCAGCGGCCCGGACGGCCTGGAGGCCGCCCAGGCGTGCGAGGGCGAGCGGGTGGCGCTCGCGCTGCGCCCGCTCGGCGGGCGCTTCCCGCAGCGTCCGGACGGCTTCCTCGACTACGCGGCCGAGGTGCCCGGCCAGGGCGACCGGTTCGCCCCCTACTCCCCCGTCACCCCGGACGCCCCGGCGCTGGAGACCTCGGTCGACGGCCTGCCGCTGAAGCTGACCGGGGAGCAGACCGTCCAGCTGGCCCGCGAGGGCGCCGCCCGGCTCGGGGTGGGACCGGGCGACCGGGTGCTGTCCACCCTCTGCTACGACGACTGGGCGGGTCTGGAGGCCGGGCTGCTGGCGCCGCTGGCGGCCGGGGCCTCGGTGGTGCTCTGCCGCAACTCGGACGGCCTGGACGCCGACCAGTGGGAGAAGCGGGTGGAATCCGAACGGGTGACACTGCGCCTCGGGTAACCCCCGGCCCCGGCCCGGCGGGTAGGGATCCCTGCCATGGCCGAGGACGACACCGAGCACCCCCCGACCGAACGCCCGCCGACCGACCGAACCCCGGCCGAGGAGGCCGGCGCCGCGGAGCCGGAAGCCATTGCGGAGGCTTCCGGCGCCCGGCGGCGCCGCCGCCGGTGGCTGGTCGTCACCGCCGGCGCCCTGGCGTTCCTGCTGGTGGCCTGCGGCACCGTGCTCTGGATCGCCTACCGCAAGCTCGACGGCAACATCCGCACCGACTCCACCACCGACCAGCTGCTGGCCCGGCTGGAGGCGGAGCGCCCCGCCCGGACCGCCGGGGCCCGCGGCGCGGAGAACCTGCTGCTGATCGGCAGCGACGACCGGACCGGCGCCAACGCCTCCTACGGCTCGGCGGGCGGCCAGCGGTCGGACACCACGATCCTGCTGCACCTGGCGGCCGACCGGCGGCGCGCGACCGCCGTCTCCATCCCGCGCGACGTCATGGTGAGCGTCCCCGCCTGCGAGAAGCCGGACGGCACCCGCAGCCGGCCCGCGCTGCTGCAGTTCAACGCCGCCTTCGAGACCGGCGGCCCGGCCTGCTCGATCCGGACCGTCGAGCAGCTCAGCGGCATCCGGATCGACCACTACGTGATCATCGACTTCACCGGGTTCAAGCGGATGGTGGACGCCGTCGACGGGGTCGAGGTGTGCGTGCCCCAGCCGATCCACGACAAGGACGCCAAGCTGGACCTCCCGGCCGGGCGGCAGACCCTGCACGGCGAGCAGGCGCTCGGCTACGTCCGGGCCCGGGAGACCCTCGGCGACGGCAGCGACACCCAGCGGATGGGGCGTCAGCAGCAGTTCCTGGCGGCGCTGATCCGCAAGGTGCAGTCGCAGGGCGTGCTGCTCAACCCGACCAAGCTGTGGCCGGTGCTGGACGCGGCCACCTCGTCGGTGCGGGCCGACGGCTCGCTGTCCTCGCTGGGCGCGCTGTACGACCTGACCCAGGACCTGCGCGGGATCCCGTCCTCGGACGTGACCTTCCTGACGGCGCCGCGGCAGCCGTACCGGTTCGACTCGGACCGCGACGAGTTCGTGCAGCCGCAGACCGCGCAGCTGTTCGCGGCGCTACGGGACGACCGGCCGGTGGAGGTGCGGCCCCCGGGGTCGGGCCCGTCGCCGACGGCCCGGGCGGCCCCGTCGGCGGCCCCTTCGTCCTCGGCGCCGGCCTCGCCGTCGGCCTCGTCACCGACCTCGCCGCTGACCTCGCCGCTGACCTCGCCGTCACCGAGCGTGAGCACTCCGCCCTCGTTCGAGGGGCGGACCGCCGACGTGGACGCGTGCGCGGTGCACTGACCCGTCGCCATGCGAATCAAGTGATCATCTGATCACCATTCCGTACACGGATCATGATCTTGAAAGGTTCTCACCGGAAATTCCCAGCACCTGATTCACCTGCGGAAATCGCCGGTCCGCATCATGGCGGAGATCACACCCGGAACAATTCCCCCACCCGGCTCGTCTAGGGTGTCCGAGTCGGTCGCGCAATTCGCGCACCGGCCCGAGAACCGGCCGGAGGGAGGGGAACACCCGTGCAGCAGGACATCCACGGCGCCACGCCGGACGCCGGGCCGACCCCGTCCGACCCGGCCCGGGGCATCCCCGTCCAGCGCCGGCGCCCCTCGGGGACCGCGGCCGAGGCCGCGACCGACCCCGCCCCCGGGAGGGCGGCCGACGGGGGGCGGGCCGCCCGGCGGAGGGCGCGCGGCGCGGCCCGGCGCAACCGCCGGCGACGGCTGCTGAAGTGGACCGGCGGCCTCGGCGCGTTCGTCCTGGTGGCCGGCTGCGGTGGCGCGTACTACGCGTACCAGCACTTCAACAACAACATCACCACCGTCAAGGTGCAGCTGGGCAACGAGGCGGAGCGGCCCCAGCCGGTCGGCGACGCCACGAACATCCTGGTGATCGGCACCGACAGCCGGGAGGGCCTGGGCCGCGCGTACGGCGACGAGGGCAGCGCCGGGCACGCCGACACCACCATGCTGTTCCACGTCGCCAAGGACCGCAGCAACGCGACGGTGCTCAGCATCCCGCGCGACCTCATGGTGCCGGTGCCGGACTGCCGGACGCCGGACGGGAAGACCATCCCCGGCACGGCGCGCACGATGTTCAACAACAGCCTGGGCCAGGAGGGCCGCGACCCGAGCTGCACCTGGAAGACCGTCGAGAAGATGACCGGGATCCGGATCGACCACTTCATGATGGTCAACTTCGACGCGGTGAAGACGCTCTCCAGCGCCGTCGGCGGCGTCGAGGTCTGCGTGGCCAAGGACATCAACGACCCGGACTCGCACCTGAAGATGAGCAAGGGCCGGCACGTCGTCCAGGGCGACGAGGCGCTCGCCTTCGTTCGTACCCGGCACGCCGTCGGACAGGGCGGCGACCTCTCCCGGATCCCGTTGCAACAGCAGTTCATCAGCTCGATGATCCGCTCGGCCAAGAGCAACGACACCCTGACCGACCCGGCCAAGCTGTGGAAGCTCGCGGACGCCGCCACCAAGGCGCTCACCGTCGACTCCGGGATCGGCAGCGTCGACAAGCTGACCGGCCTCGCGCTGGACGTCAGCAAGGTCGACACCAAGAACATCACCTTCGCCACCGTGCCGGTGCTGGACGACCCGGCGGACGAGAACCGGCTGGTGCTCAAGCAGCCGGACGCCGGGCAGCTGTTCTCGATGGTCGGCAACGACCGGTCGCTGACCGGGACGGCGGACTCCGCCGGGGCGGCCCCGGCGGCTCCCTCGGCCGCTGCCACGTCGGCGGCCCCGGCAGCTCCGGCGGCTCCGACCACGGCCGCTCCGGCCGCTCCGGCGGCGGACGTGCAGCAGCTGCGGGTGACGGTGCGCAACGGCAGCGGGACGCCCGGGCAGGCGCAGCAGGCCGTCGACCGGCTGCAGGCGAAGGGCTACACCCGGGCCGCGACCGCCGCCAACGCGCCCGTCGCGGCGGCCACCACGCTCTCCCACCCGGCCGGGAAGGCCGCCGAGGCGGCGGCACTGGCCACCGCCCTGGGCCTGCCCGCCGACGCGGTCAGGGCGGACCCGAAGCTGGGCGCCAAGGACGGGCTGGTGCTGGTGCTCGGCAAGGACGCGGCCGCCGCCGCGGCGACCCCGAGCGCGCCGGCCACCGAGGCGCCGAAGGACCTCCAGCGGGTCCAGGCCGACGACACCGACGTCTGCGCCAAGTGAGCTGACGTCAGGGCCGCCCCGGCGGGCGCGAGCGGCCCGCCGGCGTCCGGGGGCGTCCCGGCGGACCGGGACGGCGCGGCCGGGGATCGGACAGCCCTGGCGGAGCGTCACCCCGCGGGCGTACCGGCAGCACCGCGGCCGGGCCGACGAGGACGCCGCGGCCCGCGCGAACGGCGGCGGCCCCGGCCTCGGCCGTCCCCACGGCTCCGGCGACGGCGCCGGGGGCGGGAACGGGAGGGCGGGTCCGCGGAACGGGCCGGTGCCGGCGCCCGGGGGCGCCGGGTGTCAGCTGCGCTCGACCACCGCGCCGGTGGCGGTCGCGGCACTGCTGCCGATCACCTTGCGGGCCAGCGAGCGCGGCGAGGTGAGGAAGCCGAAGCCCCAGCTGAGGTGCATGGTCGCGAAGGCCAGCGGGAGCAGCGCCTTGGCCTTGAACGACAGGCCGCGGCCCTCGACCAGCGCGCCGCCGTGGATGCCGAGCAGGTAGGCACCGGGGAAGGCCAGGAAGACCGGGTGGACGGCCACGCCGAGCACCAGTCCGAGCGTCACGCCGACGAAGGCGGCCGGGGGCGCGAGGTAGCGCAGGTTGACCGAGCCCCGGTGGTACCGGGTGACCACCCGGCGCCAGCGGCCGTAGTCCTTGTACTGCTTGGCCAGCGCCTTGACGCTGGGCCGGGGGCGGTAGGTGACGCGCAGCTGCGGGGTGAACCAGACCAGGCCGCCGTCCTGGCGGATGCGGTAGTTGAGCTCCCAGTCCTGGGCGCGGACGAACTCCTCGTTGTAGCCGCCGAGGCGCTCCAGCACCTCGCGCCGGAACACCCCGAGGTAGACGGTGTCCGCCGGGCCGGCCAGGCCGCCGGTGTGGAAGGCCGCGTTGCCGACGCCTATCTTGGAGGTCATCGCGACGGCGACCGCGTTCTCCCACTCGGTCTCGCCCTCGGCGTGCATGATGCCGCCGACGTTGGCCGCCTCCATCTCGCCGAGCAGCCGGACCGCCGTGGTGATGTAGCCCGGGGTGAGCAGACCGTGGCCGTCGACCCGGACCACTATCGGGTGGCTGGAGCCGCGGATCGCGGCGTTCAGCCCGGCGGGGGTGCGCCCGGTGGGGTTCTCCACGGTCCGGACCCGCGGGTCCTCGGCGACGAGTTCGGCGGCGATCTGCGCGGTGCGGTCGGTGGACGGACCGAGGGCGATCACCACCTCCATCGGCCCGGCGTACTCCTGTTCCAGGATGTGCCGGACGGCCGTACGCAGGTGTCGTTCCTCGTTGAGCACCGGCATGATCACGGAGACCGCCGGCAGCTCCTCAGCAGCCTTGGTGTTCATCGGGGCCAACCGTACCGGTGTGAACGGGGTGTCGTCTTGTCCCGGTCTGGGCCGCTGTGGGCGGCCCGGGAGCGACCGTGTGCGAAGGAATGTCGAGGAGACGTTCCCACGTCACCGGAGGGCTCCGGAAGGAACGTTTCACTGATCCAGGCCCACCGTACCTCCCGCCTCCGGCGCGCCCTCACCCGGCCCGACCGAGGGCGCCCCTACCATCCGAGAGATGCCCGTCTCCCCGCTCTCCGCCCAGTCCGGAGGCCCCGCCGGTGCCCCGCCCGGACGGGCCGGATCCCCGCCCGGACGGCGGCGCCGCTGGCCCCGCCGGCTGGCCGCAGGTGTCGCCCTCGGCATCCTCGCCACCTCCTGCGGCGGCTGGGCGGTGCTGCGCGGCGCCGGGTCGATCGACCGGGTCGACGTCTTCGGCGGCGCCCGGGCCCGCCCGGCCGACGACGCCTCCACCACCTTCCTGGTGGTCGGCACCGACGAGCGCGACGGCATCCCGGAGAAGACCCTGAAGACCGTGCTGCACGCCGGCGGCGAGTCCTGCCACTGCACCGACACGATGATGATCGTCCAGCTCGCCGGGGACGGCTCCCGGGCCAGTGTGATCAGCATTCCGCGTGACTCCTATGTCGACATCCCCGCGCACTGGGACCCGGTGGCCCGCAAGGAGGTCCCGGCCGGCAAGGGGAAGATCAACGCCGCGTTCGGGCTGGGCGGGCCGCCGCTGACCGTGGCCACCGTCGAGCAGAACACCGGGCTGCGGATCGACCACTACCTCCAGGTGAACTTCGCCGGGTTCGTCGCCGCCGTGGACGCCGTCGGCGGGGTCCGGGTCTGCACGGCCAAGCCGCTCAAGGACGAGTACTCGGGTCTGGACCTGCCGGCCGGCACCAGCACCCTGGACGGCGCGGGGGCGCTCAAGTACGTGCGCGCCCGGCACCTGGACGGCAGCTCCGACCTGGGGCGGATGCACCGGCAGCAGAAGTTCGTCGCCGAGCTGCTGCACGAGGTGACCAGCAGCGGCACCCTGCTCAACCCGGTCCGGCTGGCCCGGGTCACGGACAGCCTGCTCGGCTCGGTCAAGGCGGACCAGGGGCTCTCGACCGACGACCTGGTCACCCTGGCCGCCCGGATGAAGGACCTGACGGCCGGGCGGGCCGACTTCGTGACCGTGCCGCTGGCCTCGGTGGACCACCCGGTCGCCGGGTGGGGGTCGACGGTGCTGTGGGACAAGGAGCGGGCGGAGGAGCTGTTCGACGCCGTCCGGGAGGGGCGGCCGCTGACGGACGGGGCGGCCGCGGGCGGGGAGGAGGCTTCCGAACCGGCGGCTCCGGCGGCCCCGCCGCCGGCGGCCTCGGCGGCCCCGGCTCCGGGGTCCGCGGCTCCGGGGTCCGCGGCTCCGGGGTCCACGCCTCCCGCCGCCGTCGCCGTCGCCCCGGAGCAGGTGCACGTCCAGGTGTTCAACGCGGCGGGCGTGGCCGGACTGGGTGCCCGGGTCGACGCCGAGCTGCGGCGGGCCGGGTTCGCCACCACCGGGGCCCCCTCCAACGCCCCGATCGGCACCTCGCCCGGGCGGACGGTGATCCGCTACGACCCGCGCCGGGCCGCCGAGGCGCGGACCCTGGCGGTCGCGGTGCCGCAGGCCGAGCGGACGCCGGTGCCGGGCCTGGGGACGGTCCTGCAGCTGTACGCGGGCGCGGACCACCCGGCGGCCGGAGCGACGGCGCTCCCCGTCCCGCTGCCCACGGCGCCGGGTGCGGCACCCTCCGGCCCGGCCGGAGAGGCCCGCCCGGACGCGGGGGGCAACGAGGCGGAGACGACCGGCCCCGAGCGGCCGAGCGACATCGTCTGCCCGTGAGCGGCCGGCGCGCGGATCGGCGGACGCACGGAAGGGGGCGGGGTGCGCACGGCACCCCGCCCCTCCCCCCGCCCCCCGGCCCCGGGGGGCCCCCCCGCCCCCCCAACCGGGGGGGCCCCCCGGGGCGGGCGGGGCCGGCGGAGATCTAGTCGTAGTCCGGTGCTCCTCGGTGTCGATAGTGTAT
>NZ_JBHYUU010000165.1:0-17974 GCF_042749955.1 Kitasatospora sp. NPDC059462
CCGTCGGACCGGGCCCGCCGGGCGGGCGCGGCGGTGCTGGGGGCGGCGACCGCGGCGGGGGTGGTGCACCGGCTGGTGCCGCTGCGGCGCGGACCGCTCGCGGAGCTGTGCTTCGGTGCGGGCGCCGGTCTCGCGGTCGGTGCGGTCGGCTGGGCGCTGGCCCGGGCGGCCGTGGCGGGGGTCCGTGGCGGTGGGACCGGCCCGGGGGGCGTGACGCGCGTGCGCCGGGCGTAGGGGCAGGACGGACAGTCCGGCGTAGGGACGGTCGGGAGGCGCGCGGGGCTCGGCGCGCGCGGGCGTGCGGTGGTGCGGGCGGGCCGCGCCGTCGTGAGGGACGGCGCGGCCCGGCAGCGGTCCGCCGAACGGGTCCGCCGAAGAGGACCGCCGAACGGGACCGCCGAACGGCCCGTCAGACGGAGCGCAGCTCCGCGTAGCGGCGCAGGAAGAGCGCCTCGGTGAGGGCCATCCGCTCCAGCTCCAGCGGGTCGACGCTCTCGTTGACCGCGTGGATCTGGGTGGTGGGCTCCTCGACGCCGATCAGGATGATCTCGGCCTGCGGGTAGAGGGTGCGCAGCGTGTTGCAGAGCGGGATCGAGCCGCCCTCGCCGGAGGCCACCATCGGGGTGCCGAAGGCCTCGGCCATCGCCTCGCCCATCGCCTCGTAGGCGGGGCCGGAGGTGTCGGCGCTGAACGCGGCGCCGTTGCCCAGCCGCTCCACGGTGACCTGCGCGCCGAACGGCACCCGGGCCTCCAGGTGGGCGACCAGCGCCTCCTGGGCGGCGCCGGTGTCCATGCCCGGCGGCACCCGCAGGCTGACCGAGGCCTTGGCGGAGGCCTGCACCGAGGAGGTCGCGCCGATCACCGGCGGGGCGTCGATGCCCAGCACGGTGACCGAGGGGCGGGCCCAGAGTCGGTCGGCGACGGTGCCGGTGCCGGTGAGCGCCACGCCGTCCAGCACCTTGGCGTCGGCGCGGAACTGCTCGTCGGAGTACTGCACGCCGTCCCAGCGCTGGTCGGTGGCCAGGCCCGCCACGGCGACGTCGCCGTTCTCGTCGTGCAGCGAGGCGAGCACCTTGACCAGGGCCTGCAGGGCGTCCGGGGCGGCGCCGCCGAAGGCACCGGAGTGCAGGTTGCCGGCCAGCGTGCGGACCGAGACGTCGACCACGGTCATGCCGCGCAGCGAGGCGGTGACGGTGGGCAGGCCGGGGGCGAAGTTGCCGGTGTCGCCGATCACGATGGCGTCGGCGGCGAGCAGTTCGGGGTGGGCCTCGGCGTAGCGCTCCAGACCGCCGGTGCCCTGCTCCTCCGAGCCCTCGACGATGACCTTCAGCCCGACCGGGTAGCCGCCGTCCACCTGACGCAGCGCCCGCAGGGCCGTCAGGTGCATCAGGATGTTGCCCTTGCAGTCGGCGGCGCCGCGCCCGTACCAGCGGCCGTCGCGCTCGGTCAGCTCGAAGGCGGGGCTGAGCCAGGCGTCCTCGTCCAGCGGCGGCTGGACGTCGTAGTGCGAGTAGAGCAGCACGGTCGGGGCACCGGCCGGGCCGGGGAGCTCGCCGTAGACCGACTGGGTGCCGTCGGGCGTGTCCAGCAGCCGGATGTTCGTCAGGCCCTCGGCGGCGAAGGCGTCGGCGACCCAGCGGGCGGCCTTCTCGCACTCCTCGACCGGGAACTGGCGCGGGTCGGCGACCGAGGGGAAGGCGACCAGGTCGGCGAGGTCGGTGCGGGCGCGGTCCATGAGGGACCGCACGGCGTCGGCCAGGGGCTGCTGCGGCATCGGGTACTCCGGGAGGGGCTGGTCCGTCCGAGGGGGTGGTGCGGGCGAACGGCGTTGACGGTGGGTGATGCCGATCATAGGCCGAGCCGCCCGCAGGGCCCCGGGGACCTCGGCACGGGCCGGGACCGGGCCCGCGCCCCGGGCCGCGCCGGGCCCGCCCCGACCGGGAATTCGGTCGCGCGTTCGGGGCGGTGCGGCCGACGACGGCGGGGGCGGCGGCATAGGATTGCTGCCCGTGACTGACTCCGGAAGCCCCGATTCCCCCAGCCCGCTCGACGCCGAGGCCGCCGGGCCGGACCGGCCGGACCCGTTGGACGGCGTCTGGGACGTCGTCGTGGTCGGCGCCGGGCCGGCCGGCGCCTCCGCCGCGCACGCCGCGGCCGCGCAGGGCCGGCGCGTGCTGCTGCTCGACAAGGCCGAGCACCCGCGCTACAAGACCTGCGGCGGCGGCATCATCGGCCCCTCCCGGGACAGCCTGCCGCCGGACTTCAGGCTGCCGCTCCAGGACCGGGTGCACGCCGTCTCCTTCGCCTACCGCGGCCGCTTCACCCGCACCAGGCGCTCCAAGCGGATGCTGTTCGGCCTGGTCAACCGGGACGAGTTCGACCTGCGCCTGGTCCAGGCGGCCAAGCAGGCCGGGGCGGTGCTGGTCACCGGAGTGACCGTCACCGGGGTCGAGCAGCGCGGCGGCGAACACCGGACGGCGCTGGTCACCGCCTCCGACGGGCGCGGCTTCGAGGCGCGCGCCGTGGTCGGCGCGGACGGCAGCGCGAGCCGGATCGGCCGGCACGTCGGCGTCTCCTTCGACCAGATCGACCTCGGCCTGGAGGCGGAGATCCCCGTCCCGGCGGACGTCGCCGCCGACTGGGCGGGCCGGATCCACCTCGACTGGGGCCCGCTGCCCGGCAGTTACGGCTGGGTGTTCCCGAAGACCGAGTCCAGCAGCCTGACCGTCGGGGTGATCTCGGCGCGCGGTGACGGCGAGCGGACCAAGCAGTACCTCGCCGACTACATCCGCCGCCTGGGCCTGTCGGGCTTCCCGCCGAGCGTGGAGTCCGGGCACCTGACCCGCTGCCGCGCCGAGGACTCCCCGCTGTCGCGCGGCCGCGTCCTGGTGGCCGGCGACGCGGCCGGGCTGCTGGAGCCGTGGACCCGCGAGGGCATCTCCTACGCGCTGCGCTCGGGCCGGCTGGCCGGGGAGTGGGCGGTCAAGCTGGCCGAGGCCGGCACCGCGGCGGAGGTCCGGCGCGAGGCGTTGAACTACGCGTTCGCGATCAAGGCGGGCCTCGGGGTGGAGATGCGGGCCGGCAAGCAGATGCTGAACGCCTTCGAGCGCCGCCCGTACCTGTTCCACGCGGCGGTCTGCCTGGTCGACCCGGCCTGGCGGGCCTTCGCCCGCACCACCCAGGGCCACACCACCTTCGCCCAGGTGCTGCGCCAGTACCGCTCCGCCCGCCGCCTCGCCGCCCTCGCCTCGCGCTGATCCGGCCCTCGCCCCGGGCTGGTCCGGCCGTCGCCCCGCGCTGGTCCGGCCCTCGCCCCGGGCGGTGCGGGGCGCACGGAAAGGGGCCGGTCCGCCGGACCGGCCCCTTCCGACTACCGTGGTGCTACGTGACTACTTGAGTCCGCCGTCGAGGGCGTTGATCAGGGTGCCGCCCGGGGTGTCACCGGTCATGTCCCAGATCATCGCGCCGAGCAGGCCCTTGGACTTCAGCCAGGCGGTCTTCTTGCCGATCGACCAGGCGTCGTCGAAGGTCCACCACTGCCCGCCCGCTCCGGTGTAGCCGAAGGTCGCCACCGACTGTTCGTCGTGGTAGACGGAGAGGTTGGGGAAGGTGGTGATCAGGTTGTTGTACCCGCGGGTGCCGGCCTCCTCGGCGAACTGGCCCGGGGCTGCGCCGGTCGCGCTCTGCCACTCGCCCTTGACCCCGCCGTCCGCGACGCCCTGCCAGCCGCGGCCGTAGAAGGCCAGGCCGATGGTGAGCTTGCGCGGGTTGACGCCGGCGTCGAGGTAGGGCTTGACGGCCCCTTCGACGCTGAAGTGCGTGGTGTACGGGTCCTGGGCGTCCACGTAGAGGTTGCCCTGGTGGCCGGCGCGGTTCGGCTCCCACGAGTTGTCGCTGCCGGCGCCGTGGAAGTCGTAGCCCTGGATGTTGGCGATGTCCAGGTAGTTGAAGATCTTCGAGAGGTCCCAGCCCTGGTTGATCTTGACCGGGTCGGCCGGGGTGAAGGCGGTCAGCAGCTTGTGCGAGCCGCCGAGCGCGTCCAGCTGCTTGCGGAACTCGGCGAGCAGCGCGGTGAGGTTGTCCTTGTCGTTGGCGCTGTAGTGGTTGCCGGCGTGGCCGTCGGGCGAGCCGGGCCACTCCCAGTCGATGTCGATGCCGTCGAAGATGCCGGCCGCGACGCCGTCGCCGCCCGCGCCGTTGTAGGCGGGCAGGTTGCCCTTGATCCAGATGTCGATGCAGGACTTCACGAACTTCTGCCGGGACGCGTCGGTGGCCGCCGCGTCGGAGAAGTACTTGGAGTAGGTCCAGCCGCCGAGCGAGGCGACGACCTTGAGGTGCGGGTACTTGGCCTTGAGCTTCTTCAGCTGGTTGAAGTTGCCGCGCAGCTTGCCCCAGCCGTCGTCGGCCACGC
This sequence comes from Kitasatospora sp. NPDC059462, assembly GCF_042749955.1. NCBI lineage: Bacteria > Bacillati > Actinomycetota > Actinomycetes > Kitasatosporales > Streptomycetaceae > Kitasatospora > Kitasatospora sp. NPDC059462. The sequence continues at coordinate 4,412 of NZ_JBHYUU010000165.1, forward strand.
CGTCGATCGACTGGGCGGCGCTCATCGGGCGGGCGTAGTCGGCGTCCGCGTCGCCCGCGCCGGTGCCCTGGTCGGGGTCCTGCGGGTTGGACGTGGTGCCCCGGGTGACGCCCGCCATGCAGGTGAGGTTGACCGGGTCGATGTTCTCGAACGCGTAGTTGATGACGTCGAGCTTGGCGGCGCTGCCCGAGGTGTCGAGGTTCTTCACGAAGTACTGGCGCCCGTAGATGCCCCACTGGGTGAAGTAGCCGACCCGGGCGTACTTGCCGGTGCCGACCAGGTCGGAGGTGGTGACCTTGAGCGCGGTGGAGGCGGGCGAGGCGTTGTCGGCGCCGTCGCGGGCCTTGACCGTGAAGGTGTAGGAGGTGGAGGGGGAGAGGCTGCCGACGGAGGCGGTCAGGGTGGAGCCGGTCACCGTGCGGACCAGCGTGCCGTCCTGGTAGACGTCGTACGCGGCGACCTTCAGGTTGTCGGTGGCGGCGTTCCAGGCGAGCGTCACGTCACTCGAACCCACCGCGGTGGTGCGCAGGTTGGTGGGTGCGGTGGGCGGCGTGGGGTCGGTGGCCGGGTCGAAGGTCGAGGCGGTGACCGGCGCGCTCAGCGGGCCGACATTGCCGCGGGTGTCCTTGGCCCGGACGGTCAGGGTGTAGCTGGTCGCCGGGGTCAGCCCGGTGGCCAGCGCGTCGGTGGTGGTGCTGGTGCCGACCACGGTGGTGCCGTTCAGCACCTCGTAGGAGGCGACCGGGAAGTCGCCGGCGGTCGCGGCGGACCACTTCAGCGCCAGGCTGTGCGCCGTCGAGTCGGTCACCGTCGGGGTGCCCGGGGCGGACGGCAGGACGTCCGAACTGCCGTCGCACTTGTCGCCGTTGATCCGGCAGCCGGTCGGCGTGCCGATCGGGCCGTTGGCGACGAACCAGAAGCTGTAGGGCTCGGTGGTCCGGCCCGCGGGGACGTTGGCGTTGTAGAACGCGGCGACGGCGGTGACGTGGCGGCCGTTGACCGTCGCGGTGCCGTTGTAGCTGTTCTGGATGGTCACGCCGGCCGGGAGGTCGAACTCGATGGTCCAGCCGTTGACGGCGGTGGTGTTGTCGTTCTTGACGATGTAGGTGCCCTTCCACCAGGAACCGCTGTTCTCGCTGGTGAAGGCGGCGGTGAGCTTGCCGGCCGCGCTGGCCGGGGTGGCCAGGGCGGTGATCGCGGCGAGCGGGAGGAGCAGGACGGAGAGCAGCGCGAGCAGCCTGTGGCGGCCTCGGCGCGTGCGGGATCGAACGGACATGGTTCTCCCTGCGACTGTGGGGGTTGGACAGGGTGACGCCGAACCGTACGGGGTGGTGCGGGAGGTGCTTCGGGCTTGTGACATGCCCACCGCCGTGGGGAGACGGGGGCATGGGCACTGTAGGAGGTACAGACCAATGCGTCAACAGGTCTGTACCACTGAAGAGTTGGCCGGGCCGTCGGCCGGGCCGTCGGCTCTGGCGTCGGCCGGGCCGTCAGCCGTGCCGGGTCCCGCCGCACAGGTCGTCGCCGAGCGGGCTGCGGCGGTACAGCACCGAACGGCCGTGCCGCGCCCGGGTCACCAGGCCCGTCGCGTGCAGCACCGCCAGGTGCTGGCTCACCGCCCCCGGCGTCACCCCCAGCCGGTAGGCGAGATCGGTCGTGGAGGCCGGCTCGGCCAGCAACGCCAGCAACCGGGCCTTCGGCGCGCCGACCAGCCGCTCCAGCGCGCGCGGGATCACCGGCGGACGCCGGCCGGCCATCCCCGCCTGCCCGCGCGCCGGATAACCGATCTGCGGCGCACGGTCGTTGCTGATCATCGTGACCGCGCCCCGGGCGAAGAACGTCGGCACCAGGACCAGCCCCCGCCCGTCCACCGTGATCTCGCCGTCCCACTCCGTCCAGCGGCGGTCGATCGAGAGGATCCCGTCCGCCCAGCGCAACCGGTGGTCGAGATCGGCGAACAGCGCCGCCGCGCCCTGCTGCGCCAGCACCCGCGACCGGTAGACCAGATCCGCCTCCAGCACCGCCCGCGCCCGCGGCCACCACGCCGGCGCCAGACAGCGCTCCCAGTACTCCTCCAGCGCGTCCGCGATCCGCGTCAGCAACCGCGCCGGATCGGCCAGCCCGTCCGCCAGCACCGCGGGCAGCACCTGGTGGTGCGGCAGGAACGTCTGCTCCAGCTCCCCCCGCAACCGCTCCGGCGGCAGCGCCCGCACGACGGCCAGCTCGGTGCGGAAGTCCGGCCACGGGGAGGCCGGGCGGGGCGTCAGGAAGTCCGGGATCCAGCGGTTCGCGGCGACCAGCGAGAGCAGCAGCGAGGAGTCCAGCCGCTCGAAGGACGGCCGCAGCCGCTCGAAGGCCGCGGAGTGCAGGGCGTAGTGGCCCGGATGCGTCCACATCCGCAGGCTGAGCGCGGCCTCCTGGATCGGCGAGCAGGCGAACCAGGTGGTGGCGAGATCACCGAGGTCGAGCTTGAACCGGTGCACGCCGCCTCCCCCCCAGGACGTTTCAGGTCCAGCCTAAATCAGTACGGCCGGGCGGCGGCGCCGGGGTGGAATCGGGGGCATGACCACCCCACCGGCGGCGAACGCCGCACCGAGCTCCGCGCTGCCCGCGTCCAGGGCCTCCCGGCTGCTGCACCCCGACCCGACGGTGCGCCGCCTCGCCCGGATCACCCTGCTCAACACCCTCGGCAGCGGACTCTCGCTCTCCGTCGGCGTGCTGTTCTTCACCCGCTACCTCGGCCTGAGCGCGGCCCGGCTCGGCCTCGCGCTCACCGCCGCCGGCCTGTGCGGCGTCCTCGCCAGCGTCCCCGCCGGGCGGGCCGCCGACCGCTGGGGGAGCCGGCCCGTCCTGGTCGTCCTGGTCACGCTCACCGGCCTCGGCACCGCCGGCTACACCGCGGTCGGCGGCTACCCGGCGTTCGTGGCGCTCGCCTGCCTGGTCGCCGCCGCCGACCGGGGCTCGGCCGCCGTGCGCAACGCCCTCTACGCCGAGGTGCTGCCCGCCGACAAGCGGGTGGCCGGCCGCGCCTACCTGCGGGTGGTCACCAACGTCGGGCTCTGCCTCGGCACCGGCGTCGGCGCGATCGCACTCCAGGTGGACTCGCGCACCGGCTACCTGACGGCCATCCTGGCCGACGCGGCCTCCTACCTGGCGGTCGCCGTGATGTTCCACCGGCTGCCGGGAGCGGGGGCGGGGCCGCGGCCGGGCGCCCGCGACGCCGGCCACGGGGCGCGGGCCGACGGCCGGCCGCGGCCGGCCCGCGAACGCAACCCGGCGCTGCGGGACGGACCCTTCCTGCTGGTGACCGCGCTCAGCTCGGTGCTCGCCCTGCAGTTCGCCATGCTGGAGGTCGGCATACCGCTGTGGATCGTCCAGCAGACCGACGCACCCCGGATCACCGTGGCCGCCACCCTGGTCGTCAACACCGTGCTGGTCATCGCCTTCCAGGTCCGCGCCACCCGGGGCACCGAACACCCGGCCGCCGCCGCACGGGCCTGCGGCCGGGCCGGGCTCGTCCTCGCCGCCTCCTGCCTGGTCATCGCCCTCGCCCACGGCGCACCCGCCGCGATCGCCGCCGTGGTGGTGCTCGCGGGCGTCGCCCTCCAGGCCACCGGCGAGGTCCTCGGCCAGGCCGGCACCTGGGCGCTCAGCTACGACCTGGCCGGCGAACGGGCCCACGGCGCCTACCAGGGCGTCTTCAACGCGGGCAGCGCCGTCGCGCTGATGATCGGCCCGGCGGTCGTGTCCACCGCCGTCATCGGCCACGGCCTGCTCGGCTGGGCCGCCCTCGGCGCACTGCTCGCCGCCGCAGGCCTCGCGATGGGCCCCGCCGTCCGCTGGGCGGCACGACGGGGCGAGGCGGCGGTGGCGCCCTGAGGGCCTACTCCGGCACCACCGCGAACGCCTCGATCTCCATCAGCACCTCCGGCAGGAACAGCGCCGCCACCTGCACCGCCGACGACGCCGGCAGCGGCACCTCCCCGAGCGCCTCGTCCCGGGCCTCGCGCACGGCGGGCAGGTCGCCCAGATCGGTGAGGAAGTACGTCAGCTTGACGACGTGCGAGAAGTCCGCCCCCGCCGCCGCCAGACACCGCCGCAGGTTCTCGAACACCTGCCGCGCCTGCGCCTTCGGGTCCCCGACCCCGACCACCCGCCGTTCCTCGTCGAACGCCACCTGCCCCGACACCGCCACCAGCCGCCCGCTCCCCGTGACGACCTGCGTGTACCCCGTCCCCGGCGCGACCCCGGGCGGCTCGGCGATGTGGGTGAGCGGGGCGGCCCTGCGCTGCGATTCCATGGTCATGCGCCCATCGTGGCCGACGGCCGGTCACCGCACCAGGCGTTCACGGCCGGTGCGCCGGTCCCGAGCGGGCGCCGAAGCACGCGGTCCGGCACGTCGCAGGCGTTCAGCGGCCCCGCCCGGCCCGGCCCCGCCCGGCCGCGCCGCCGGGGACGGACCGCACCCCTCCGGGACACCGGTCCGCCTTCCGGAGCCGTTCGGCCCGGAGCCCGACGCCTCGCGGCGCCGAACCGGCCCGGCGCGGGTGACCACGGCGACGAGCTGGGCACTTCCCGAGGGGAGGGTGGGCATGTCAGAGTCGTCCGGGCGCCCGCGGCCCACCGGCGGCGGGCGCCCGCTGCGACCCACCCTCAGCCGGAAAGCAGGACCGCACCGATGACCAGCGAAGCGCCCCTCGTCCGCGTGACCACCGAGGACGCCGTCACCACCCTGACGCTCGACTCGCCGCACAACCGCAACGCGCTCTCCACCCGGCTGATGGCCGAACTGACGGCCGGACTCGCCGCGGCGGCCGCCGACCCGGAGGTCCGCGCCGTGGTGCTGACGCACGCGGGCAAGGTTTTCTGCGCCGGGGCGGACCTCTCCGAGGCGACCGGCGCCGACCCCACCGTCGGACCGCGCGGACTGGTCGACCTCCAGCGGGCGATCGTCGACTGCGCCAAGCCGGTGATCGCCGTGATCGACGGGCACGTCCGGGCCGGCGGGCTCGGGCTGGTCGGCGCGGCCGACCTGGCGCTCGCCGGGCCGGCCGCCACCTTCGCGTTCACCGAAGTCCGGCTCGGGCTCGCACCGGCCGTCATCTCGCTGCCGCTGCGCCCCAAGCTGGACCCGCGGGCGGCCTCCCGCTACTACCTCACCGGCGAGGTCTTCGACGCCGCCGAGGCCGCCCGGATCGGGCTGGTCACCCAGGCCGTCGACGCGCCGGAGGCGGCCGAGGTCGCGCTGAAGGGCCTGCTGGACGCCCTGCGGCTGGGGTCGCCGCAGGGCCTCGCGCAGTCCAAGCGGCTGGCCAACGCCGAGGTGGTGCGCTCCTTCGAGCGGGACGCCGACGGACTGGTGGAGCTGTCGGCGCGGCTGTTCTCCTCGGAGGAGGCGCAGGAGGGCATGCGCTCGTTCCTGGAGAAGCGCCCGGCGCGCTGGGTGCGCTGACCCGCCCCTCGGGCCCGCCGCGCGCCGGGTGCTGAGTGCCGCGCGCCGGGTGCTGGGTGCTGGGGCGCAGGGGGCGTCAGCCGATGGTGGCCGTCTCGCGCCACAGGTCGAGCACCGAGGCGTCCCCGGCGGTGACCACCCGGCCGGTGCCGGCCGGCAGGCGGTTCCAGAGCAGCAGGTAGAGGTCGCGGGCCGGGCCGGTGAGCGTCAGATCGGCCGGACGCTCGGCGTGTTCGACGCCGAGTGGCTCCGGGCCGATGGTCAGCAGCCAGCGGCCGGGGCCGTCGTCCGGGCTGATCTGGATCGTCCGCCGCCGCTCGCTGCGGGCCGCGGAGCGGGCGGTCAGGAAGCGGGTCAGCTCGTCGATGCCGTCGAGGGCGAGCCGCCGGTCGGTGTGCGGTCCCTCGGCGCCGGCGGCCGCGTCGGCGTCGATGCGGTGCACGGCGGTCTCGTGCGCCTGGCGGCGGGCCCAGAAGGCCAGCGAGCTCGGCGCCGGCAGGAAGGTCCAGCAGTCGAGGTCGGCCGGGGCGGCGGTGAGCGTGTCGACCAGCGTGGCGTGGCCGGTGCGGAACCACTCGACCAGGTCGGCGTCGGCGGGCTCCGGCCCCCAGGCGGCCCGTTGGCGTTCGGCGTCCATCGGGACGGGCAGCCGGTCCCGGACGGTGCCGGTCACCCAGCGGTGCACCTGGCCGATGTGCAGGACGAGGTCGCGAAGCCGCCACTCCGGGCAGGTCGGGACGGGAGCGGCGGGGTCGGTCCGGGCGGCGGCGTCCCCGAGCAGGGTGCCCTCGCGGCGCAGCGCGTCGAGGTGAGCGGTGATCTCCATGGCCCGAGTCTGGCAGCAGGGTGGAATTCCGCCCACCGTTTTTCCGAACACGCTTTCGATATGACCGGCCCGTGTGACCTTGGCCGCCCTCTCGCCGGGCGGACCCTACGGACCGGTAGCGTGAGCGCATGTCGATCACGCGTTCCCTGTTCAGCGCCGCCCGGGCCGGCGGCCGGCGAGCCGCGGGCCGGCTCGTCCACCGGGGCTGGCGGTGGGTGCAGCAGGCCGGCGCGGTGTCCAGCGAGAACCCCGGGCCGTACCGGTTCGGCGAGTTGGGCGCGGGGACGAAGCTGACGTTCCCGCTCGGCGCGGTCTTCAACGAACAGTGGATCACCATCGGCCCGTTCTCGATCATCGGCGAGCGGGTGACCATCAGTGCGGGCTTCCTGCCCGGCCTCGACCTCGGGCCCGAGCCGATCGTGCGGATCGGCGGCGGCTGTGTGATCGGCCGGGACAGCCACATCGTCGGCCACCAGTCGATCGTGCTCGGCGACGACGTGTGGACCGGGCCCGGCGTCTACATATCGGACCAGGCGCACGAGTACCGGGCCACCGACCTGCCGATCGGCAAGCAGTGGCCGCGCAACGAGCCCGTGGAGATCGGCTCCGGCAGCTGGATCGGCACCGGCGCGGTGATCCTGCCCGGCGCCCGGCTGGGCCGCAACGTGGTGGTCGCGGCCGGTTCGGTGGTGCGCGGCGAGGTGCCGGACCACACGGTGGTCGCGGGCGCCCCGGCGAAGGCGGTCCGCCGGTGGACGGCGGAGGAGGGCTGGCAGCCGCCGTTCCGCAACGAGCCGCCGCGCCCGCTGCCGGACGACGTGACGGTCGCCCAACTGCGGGAGCTGGCCGGGTGGGACCTGCGGATGCCGGGCGAGCCGGGGGCCTGACCGCTGTTGCGGCCTCCGGCTCGAGGGTTCGGGCCCGGGCCCCGGCCTCCCTGCGGGCGGGCGGGCCGGGCCGGGGGCGTCAGCCGCGGAGGGTGACCACGGCGGTGACGCCGTCGGGGTGCAGCGCGTGGGTGGCCGGGGCGGTGAGGAGCGCGGCGTCGTAGCGGGCGAGGGCGGCGCCGTCGAGGGTCGCGGTGCCGGAGAGGCAGACCAGCAGCACGGTGGCGCCGGGCGGGACGGTGACCGGGCCCGGCCGTTCGGCGAGCACGAGGCCGGCGGCGGCGCGGCCGCGACGGGTCATCACATTGAAGTCGACGAGCGGTCCGCCGAGCAGCCGGCAGTCGGTGGCGGCGTCGCCCGGGAAGGCGAACGGGCGGAACGGCGCGTCGACCACGTGCTCGGCGCCGTCGACGGTCAGCGCCATGCCCGGGCCCTCGACCAGGGTGATCACCCGGTCGACGCCCGGGAACGCGGAGAACGGCCCGGCGGTGGCGACGTCGGCGAGGCTGACCCGCCACCCGAAGTCGTCCAGCCCGGCGCCCTCGGGGAACCCGGCGACCTCCCTGGTCACCCCGCCGCCGTTCCGCCAGGCGGTGGCCGGACGCTCGGCGGCGCGCAGGTACCGGACCGGGGCGGTGCTGTTCGTCATGGCGTGATCCTCGCACGGCACCGGTCCGGAGGGGAGCGGGGTTTCCGGGGAGGGGTTTCAGTGGCGGCGGGCGGCCAGGGGGAGGACGGCGGCGGCGCACGCGGTGGCGGCGACGGTGGTGAGGGCGAGCGGCAGGCTGGTCGCGTCGGCGAGGAAGCCGATCACCGGCGGGCCGATCAGCATGCCCGCGTAGCCGAGCGTCGAGGCGAGGGCGACACCGCGCGGCCCGCCGGTGGCGCCGGCCCGGGCGATGGCGAGCGGGAAGATGTTGGCGAGCCCGAGCCCGGTCAGGACGAAGCCGGCCAGGGCCAGCGGCACCAGCGGCGCGAGGGCGGCCAGCAGCATCCCGGCGGCCGCGGTGAGGCCGCCGAGGACCATCACCCGGTGCTGGCCGAGGCGCAGCGAGAGCCAGGTGCCGCTGACCCGCCCGGTGGTCATGGCGAGCGCGTAGGCGGCGTAGCCGGCGGCGGCCACCCGGGCGCCGGCGTGGACGTCGTCGGTGAGGTGGAGGGTGGCCCAGTCGGCGACGGCGCCCTCGCCGTACGCGGTGCAGAGTGCGGTGAGGCCGAGCAGCAGGACGAGCAGCCGTCCGGCGGAGGCGGCGGCCGGGGTGGCGGAGGCGGCGGTGGCGGGGGTGGCGGGGGTGACCGGCCGGGCCGGCGGGCAGCGGAGCAGCGCGACGCCCGCCGCCGCGGTGACCGCCAGGCCGGCGAGCCCGGCCAGGGCGAGCCACTGCGCGGCCGTGAGGGGACCGGCGAGCAGTCCGCCGATGCCCGCCCCGAGCAGGCCGCCGAGGCTGTACCCGGCGTGGAAGCTGGGCATGACCGGGCGTCCGAGCTCGCCGACGATCTCCACGGCGGCGCTGTTCATGGCGACGTTGGCCCCGCCGTAGCCGGCCCCGAAGAGCAGCAGGCCGCCGCCGAGCGTCGCCACCGAGTGGGCGTGCGCGGGCAGCGGGACGGAGAGTGCCAGCACGGCGAGCGAGGCGACGGTGACCGGCCGGGAGCCGTACCGCACGCAGAGCCGGCCGACCACCGGCATGGTGGCGACGGCGCCCGCCGAGACGCAGAGCAGGGCGAGTCCGAGGGCGCTGTGCGAGGCGCTGACCTGGCTGCGGACGTCCGGGATGCGGACGACCCAGGCGGCGAAGAGCAGGCCGTCGACGGCGAAGAAGGCGGTGAGGGCGAGCCGGGCGGTGCCCCAGGAGACGCGGGAGTGCGCGAAGGGGCTGGGGGATTTCGCCGCGGTCCTGCGAGACTGGGGGAACGGCCGTCGGGTGGGGCCGTGGGGACGGATTTTGTTTCGGAGCGGCACAAAGTAACAATAGGTCCGTGCAGCTCTCACCTTCAAGCCCGAAGCCCGGGACCGGGGCCGACCACGACGCGCAGCGCGACGCCCACCGCCGCGCGGCTCCCGACCGGGGGCGGACGCTGCTCGGCCCCGCGCTCCAGCTGATCCACACCGGCCGGACCCCGACCCGCTCGGCGCTCACCCGCGCGCTCGACGTCACCCGGGCCACCGCCGGCGCCGTCACCGCCGAACTGGAGGCGCTCGGCCTCATCACGGTCGACTCCCGCCCCGCCGGCGGCGGCCGCGGACGCCCCTCGCACCGGCTGGCCATCGACCCGGCCGGTCCGGTGGTGGTCGCCGGGCAGATCCACGCCGACGGCCTGAGCGTCACCCTGGCCGGCCTCGGCGGCCTGCTCGACCCGCCGGTCCACCTGCCGCTGCCCGCCGCCACCGACCCGGTGCGGATGCTGCGCGCCGTCGCCCAGGCGGGCGCCGAACTCGCCCGCGGCACCGAGCGGCGCTGCCTCGGCGCGGCACTGGCGCTGCCCAACCCGGTCACCGAGCCGGACGGCACCGCGCTCGCCGCGCTGCACTTCGCCTGGCCCAGCGGCACGCCGGTGGCGGACCTGTACGACGTGGAGGTGGGGCGCGCCGACCACGGTCCGCGCGCGTTCGACCCGCTGCCCACCGCGATCGCCAACGACGCCAACCTGGCCGCCCTCGCCGAGTACCGGCACGGGGCCGGCCGCGGTGCGCGGCACCTGCTGCTGGTCACCTCCGGCCACCGGGGCGTCGGCGGGGCGCTGGTCATCGACGGGCGGCTGCACACCGGCAGCGCCGGGCTCGCCCTGGAGGTCGGCCACCTGACCGTCGACCCGCAGGGCCGGCCCTGCGGGTGCGGCAACCGGGGCTGCCTCAACTCGGAGACCGACCCGGACGCGCTGTTCGCCGCCGCGGGCCTGACGCCGGATCCGGCCCGGCCGCCGCTCGACCAGGCCGGCGAGCTCTGCCGGGCCGCGGCCACCGACGAGCGGGCCCGGGCGGCCGTGGAGCACGTCATCGACCGGCTCGGGCTCGGCCTGGCCGGGGTCGCCAACATCCTCAACCCGGACCGGGTGGTGCTCAGCGGGCTGCACCTGGACCTGCTGGAGGCCGCGCCGGACCGGCTGCGCGCGGTCGTGGCCGAGCGCAGCCTGTGGGGGCGCAGCGGCCGGGTGCCGATCGTCGGGGCCGAGCTGGAGCACAGCGCGCTGGCCGGGGCGGCCGAGCTGGGCTGGATGCCCTACCTGGCGGACCCGCAGTCGGTGACCGCCGGGTAGGCGGGTGCGGGTGCGGGTGCGGGTGCGGTGCGTCCGGGCGGTGCGGCGGGTGGGCGGGTGCGGTGGGCACGGCGGGTGGGCGGGGCGAGCGGGGGATAAGCGGAGCCTGGGGCTTCAGATAATGTTACTTATCGTGACACTCGTACACTCGTTGTGAGCGGGCCGGGGGGCCTTCCGGGGCCCGCGCGACCCGCACGAACCGCACGAGGAGAGTGGCACAGATGGGGATCGACCCGACGGCCGACGTGGACCGTTCCGACCCGGCGTACCGGCGCTGGCTCAAGGAGGCGGTCCGCAAGGTCCAGGCGGACGCCAACCGCTCGGCCGACACCCACCTGCTGCGCTTCCCGCTCCCCGCGCAGTGGGGCATCGACCTCTACCTCAAGGACGAGTCCACCCACCCCACCGGCTCGCTCAAGCACCGGCTGGCCCGTTCGCTGTTCCTCTACGGGCTCTGCAACGGCTGGATCCGCCCCGGCAAGCCGGTCATCGAGGCGTCCAGCGGCTCCACGGCCGTCTCCGAGGCGTACTTCGCGCAGCTCGTCGGGGTGCCGTTCATCGCGGTGATGGCCAAGTCCACCAGCCAGGCCAAGATCGACCTCATCGAGTTCCACGGCGGTGAGTGCCACCTGGTGGACCGGCCGGACGAGGTCTACGAGGCCTCGGCCCGGCTCGCCGAGGAGACCGGCGGCCACTACATGGACCAGTTCACCTACGCCGAACGGGCCACCGACTGGCGGGGCAACAACAACATCGCCGAGTCGGTCTTCGCCCAGCTGCGCCTGGAGCCGCACCCCGAGCCGGCCTGGATCGTGGCCACCGCCGGTACCGGCGGCACCTCGGCGACCATCGCCCGGTACGTCCACTACATGCAGTACGACACCCGGATCTGTGTCGCCGATCCGGAGAACTCCTGTTTCTTCGACGGCTGGGTGCACGACGATCCGGCGGCGGTGTGCGAGCGCGGCTCGCGGATCGAGGGGATCGGCCGGCCCCGGATGGAGCCGAGCTTCGTGCCCGGGGCGATCGACCGGATGATGAAGGTCCCGGACGCCGCCTCGGTCGCGGCCGTGCGGATGCTGGACCAGATGCTCGGCCGCAAGGCGGGCGCGTCCACCGGGACCGGGGTGTGGAGTGCGCTGCGGATCGTCGCGCAGATGCGCGCGGCGGGCGAGCGCGGCAGCGTGGTCACCCTGATCTGCGACCCGGGTGACCGCTACCTCGACAGGTACTACTCGGACGACTGGCTGGCGGGCGAGCGGATCGACATCGCTCCCTACCTGGCCGGACTGGAGTCCTTCCTCGCCGGTGGTGAGTGGACGGGCTGACGCGCGGTACCGAGCGCCGTCGCGGAGTCTTCCGGCGGCCGCCAGAACTTCTAGCGGCCGCCAGAAGATGGAGGGAACAACAGTGCGATCGTCGCTCGAATATCTAGCACTGCTAGCATATCTGGCATGACAGCCTACGACCGCCGCGAGCGCGAACGCGCCGAACGGCATCAACTGATCATCCGGACCGCTCGCGACCTCGCCGAGGACGAGGGCTGGGAGGCGGTGACGGTCCGCCGCCTCGCCGCGCTGATCGAGTACAGCCAGCCCGTCCTCTACAGCCACTTCGCCAACAGGGACGCGATCATCGCCGCCGTCGCCCTGGAGGGCTTCGAGGAACTCGCCGCGGACCTGCGGGAGGCGCCCCGGAACGCCGAGGGCCCGGTCGAGGCGTTCGCCGCCGTCGTCGGCGCCTACGCGAGGTTCGCGGCTGCCCACCCCGCCCTCTACGACGCCATGTTCACCCTTGCCACCGGCCTCCCCTTCGGCCGGCCCGAGGCCCCCGCACAGCTCAAGGAGGCGTTCGCCGCCCTGGCCGCCCCGGTCGCCGAGGCGTCCGGCCCCCACGATCCGGAGACCTTCACCGAGGTCGTCTGGACGGCCCTGCACGGCCTGGTCACCCTGACCCGCAGCGGCCGCCTGCGCCCCGACCTCGCGGAGGACCGCCTGAACCTCCTGATCGCCCTGATGCTCGCAGGCGAACGCGTCTGACCGTCACCACCGCGACGACCGGCGGGCGTTGCCCCGGATCACCGCCCGGCCGCCCGCCAGGTCGATCCCGGTCCGCCGCGGCGCCCCGTCGTGCTCGTCCTCCCGCAGCACCAGCTCGACCCGCCGCTGCTCCAGCTGCGCCCGCTTGCCCGGGTACAGCAGCGCGTGCAGTTCCTCGGTGGCCGTCGCGCCGACCCCGCGCCCGGCGCCCCGGTCCACGCCGACCCCGCCCACGCCGCGCTCGCCCCGGCGGCCGAGCAGCCGCCGCCCGGCGGCCCCGAGGAAGAAGACCACCACGAGGAGGGCCGGGAGCAGCAGGCCGCCCGCCGCGCCGCTGAGGAGGGAGCTCATGACAGGTCCAACGGACCCGCGGCGGAGGGGAGTTCCCCTTCCGCCGGACCCGCCGACCCCGACGGCCCCGCGGACCCCGCCGCCCTACGGCAGGCGCTGCGCCGGGAGGTCGGCGGGGACGAGCAGCTGGAGGTCCTCGGTGGAGGCGTCGGGAAGCTGGGCGACCCGCATGGCGTGCCGCTCGACCATGGTCTCGAAGACCTGCCGGGCGGTGCGCCCGTTGCCGAAGTTGGGGCCCCGCTCGATGCGGGCGAAGTGGTCGAGCAGCGCGTGCTCGGTGGCGTCGGAGAGCGCGTACTCGTGCTCGGCGCACTGGGCGCGGGCGATCTCCAGCAGCTCCTCCGCCGAGTAGTCCGGGAAGGTGATGGTGCGCGAGAACCGCGAGGACACGCCGGGGTTGGCGGAGAGGAAGCGTTCCATCTCGGCGGTGTAGCCGGCCACGATGACGACCACCTCGTCCCGGTGGTCCTCCATCAGCTTCACCAGCGTGTCGATCGCCTCCCGCCCGAAGTCACGGGCACCGTCCTCCGGCGCCAGCGCGTACGCCTCGTCGATGAACAGGACGCCGCCGCGCGCCCGGTCGAAGGCGGCGGCGGTGCGGATCGCGGTGGAACCGATGTGCTCGCCGACGAGGTCCACCCGGGCCACCTCGACCAGGTGGCCGCGCTGCAGCACCCCGAGCGAGGCGAGGATCTCGCCGTACAGCCGCGCCACCGTGGTCTTGCCGGTGCCGGGGGCTCCTGTGAAGTC
>NZ_JBHYUU010000166.1:0-17950 GCF_042749955.1 Kitasatospora sp. NPDC059462
ACACCCTCACTCCACCCCGTCCCGTCCGCACCCGCCGCGAACGACCTGCACCGCCCGTCCGCCGACAACCCCCGCTGCCGACTGAACTCCACGAACATGCCGGGGCTCGCCATGACCGTCACGCCGCCGGCCATCGCCAGGTCGCAGTCCCCGCCGCGCAGCGCGGCGGCCGCCTGGTGGAGCGCGACCAGCGAGGAGGAGCACGCCGTGTCCACCGTCACCGCCGGACCCTCCAGGCCCAGGGCGTAGGCCACCCGCCCGGAGATCACGCTGGTCGTGCTGCCGGTGAGCACGAAGCCGTCCGAACCGTCGCCCCCCTCGGAGAGCCGGGGGCCGTACTCCATGGCGGTCGCTCCGACGTAGACGCCGGTGCGGCTGCCGCGCAGCCCCGCCGGATCGATCCCCGCCGACTCCAACGCCTCCCACGACGACTCCAGCACCAGCCGCTGCTGCGGATCCATCGCCGCCGCCTCACGCGGCGAGATCCCGAAGAACTCCGCATCGAAGCCGGCGGCACCGTGCAGGAACCCGCCCTCCCGCGCGTACGACGTCCCCGGATGATCCGGATCCGGGTGGTACAACCCCTCCAGATCCCACCCACGATCCGACGGGAACGGCGAAATCGCATCCCGCCCCTCCACCACCAACCGCCACAACTCCTCCGGCGACCCCACCCCACCCGGATACCGGCACGCCATCCCCACGATCGCCACCGGCTCATCCACCGCCACCACCCGCCCCACGGACGGGTCGCGGTCCTCACCGCGCAGGTGCTCGGCCAGGGCCTGCGGGGTCGGGTGGTCGTAGACGGCGGACGCGGGCAGGTCGAGGCCGGTGGCGGCGGCCAGGCGGTCGCGCAGTTCGACGGCGCCCAGCGAGTCCAGGCCGAGGTCCTTGAAGGTCCGCCGGCTGTCCAGGCCGTGCGGGGTCGGGTGACCGAGCACCACGGCGGCCTGGGCCCGGACGAGTTCCAGCAGATCGCGGTCCCGGCGCCGCCGCTCGGGCGCACCGGTGGTGACGGCGGGCTCGACGGCGGCGGGCTCGGTCGCGGCGGGCTCGGCGAGGACGGGCCCGGCGACCGGATCCGGCTCCTCGGCGACGGCGTCCGGACCCGCCAGCCAGTACCGCTCCCGCTGGAAGGCGTACGTCGGCAGCGCGACCGCCCGGGCCGCCGCCGGACCGGTCGTGCCCGGCCCGAAGCAGCCGGACCAGTCCACCTCGCCGCCCCGCACGTGCAGCAGCCCGACCGCGCCGAGCAGGCTCGCCGCCTCCGGCCGTCCCCGGCGCAGCAGCGCCGCTCCGGCGACCTCGCCGCCCAGGCCGTCGGCCGCCGCCGTGTCCCGCACGAGCGCGGTGAGCACCGCGTCCGGGCCGAGTTCGAGGTGGGTCCGCACGCCGAGGCCGTGCAGGGCGCGCACCCCGTCGGCGAAGCGGACGGCCTCACGGGCGTGGCGCACCCAGTGCTCGGGGTCGGCCAGGGTGTCCGCCTCGACCGGCCGCCCGGTGAGGGTGGAGACCAGCGGTGTCCGGGGCCGTGCGTAGGACAGGCCGGCGGCGACCTCGCGGAAGCGGTCCAGGGCCGGTGCCATCAGCGGCGAGTGGAAGGCGTGGCCGACCCGCAGCCGGCGGGTGCGCCGGCCGAGGTCGGCGAGTTCCCCGGCGACGGCCAGCACGGCCGGTTCGGTGCCGGAGAGCACGACGGCGCGCGGGCCGTTGACGGCGGCGATGCCCACCTCCGCCTCCCGGCCGGACAGCCGGGCGAGCACCTCGGCCTCGTCGGCCTCCACCGCCACCATCGCGCCGCCCTCGGGCAGTTCGCCCATCAGCCGGCCCCGCGCGGTGATCAGCGCGGCGGCGTCGGCCAGGGTCAGCACCCCGGCGGCGTGCGCGGCGGCGATCTCGCCGATGGAGTGCCCGGCCACGGCGTCGGGGACCACGCCCCAGGACCGCAGCAGGGCGTGCAGCGCGGTGCCGAGGGCGAACAGCGCGGGCTGGGTGTACTCGGTGCGGTCCAGCAGCCCGGCCTCGGCGCTGCCCGGCTCGGCGAACAGCAGCCCGCCGAGCGGACGGTCGAGGTGCTGGTCCAGGGCGGCCAGGGTCTCGTCCAGGGCGGCCGCGAACACCGGGAAACGGGCGTGGAGTTCACGGCCGGCACCGGGCCGCTGGCTGCCCTGGCCGGGGAACAGGAAGGCGGTGCCGCCCGCCGTGCCGGTGGTACCGGTGACCACGCCGGGCGCCTCCGCGCCGTCGGCGAGCGCCTCCAGCGCGGCGGCCAGCCCCGCGCGGTCCTCGGCCACCACGACGGCACGGTCCTCGAAGGCGGTCCGGGCGGTGGCGAGCGGACCCGCGAGCGCGGCCGGACCGAGCGCGGGCCGGGCCTCCAGGTGCGCGCGCAGGGCGGCGGCCTGTGCGCGCAGCGCCGGGCCGCCCCGGCCGGACAGCAGCACGGGGGCGGGCAGCGGCACGGGGGCGGGCAGCGGAGCCTCGTCCGCCGTGGGCACGGGCACCGGCGGGGCGTCCCTCAGCACCACATGGACGTCGGTCCCGCCCATGCCGAAGGAGCTCACCCCGGCCAGCCGGGCCTGCGCGGCGGCACCGGGCCACGGGGTGCGCCCGGTGGCGACCCGCAGCCGCAGGGCCGTCAGGTCGACGGCGGGGTTGGGGGTGCGGTGGTGCAGGGTCGGCGGCAGCTCGCCGTGGTGCAGCGCGAGCACCGTCTTCAGCAGGCCGACCAGGCCGGCCGCCCCTTCCAGATGGCCCACGTTGCTCTTGGCCGAGCCCACCAGCAGCGGGTCGTCCTCGGCCCGGCCGGCACCGAGCACCCGGCCCAGGGCGGCGGCCTCCACCGGGTCGCCGACCGCCGTCCCGGTGCCGTGCAGTTCGACGTAGTGGACGGCCGCCGGGTCCACCCCGGCCTGCCGGTAGGCGGCCGCCAGCACCTCGGCCTGGCCGTCGACGCCCGGGACGGTCAGGCCCTCGGTGGCGCCGTCGTTGCCGGTGGCGCTGCCGAGCAGCACCCCGTACACCGGGTCGCCGTCCGCCAGTGCCCGGGCCAGCGGCTTCAGCAGCACGGCGACGCCGCCCTCGCCGCGCGCGTACCCGTCGGCGGCCGCGTCGAGCGGGCGGCTGCGCCCGTGCCGGGACAGGCCGCCGAAGCGGGCCGCGCCGAGCGTGCTGTCCGGTGCGGCGATCAGGTTGACCCCGAGGGCCAGGGCGAGTTCGGACTCCCCGCTGCGCAGGCTCTCGCAGGCGAGGTGGACGGCGACCAGGGAGGAGGACTGCGCGGTGTCGACGGTCAGGCTCGGGCCGCGCAGGCCCAGCTGGTAGGAGAGCCGGTTGGCGATCATGCCCCGGTTGAGGCCGGTCAAGGTGTGCCGGTCCACCGCGTCCGGGCCGCGCCGGTGCACCAGCGCCGCGTAGTCGTCCAGGAACGCGCCGACGAACACACCGGTCCGGCTGTCGCGCAGCCGCGCGGGCAGCCGCCCGGCGTCCTCCAGCACCTCCCAGCCCAGCTCCAGCACCAGCCGCTGCTGCGGGTCCATCGCGGCGGCCTCGCGCGGGGAGATCCCGAAGAAGGCCGCGTCGAAGGTGTCGATCCGCTCCAGGAAGGCGCCCGCGCGCGGCACGCCCGGGGTGTCCGACGGCCACCGGCCGGCGGGTGGCTCGCCGACGGCGTCCCGGCCCTCGCGCAGCAGGTCCCAGAACGCCCCCGGGTCGGGCGCGCCGGGCAGGCGGCAGGCCAGGCCGACCACGGCGACGGCACCGGGCGGTACCTCGGGAGCGGTGGCGGCGGCGGTGGTGGCGGGGACGGTCGCGGAGGTCTCGGGCTTGGCGGTCATCGCGGGCTGCGTGCTCCTCGTCGAGGCGGTGGCGGGGTGTCGGGGGCCGGAAGGGGGTCGGGGCGGCCGGGTGAACGGGGGCGGCCCGGCGTACGGGGGGCGGCGCGGTGTCTCGGGGCGGCGCGGTGTCTCGGGGCGGCGCGGTGTCTCGGGGCGGCGGCCGGCCGGCCGCGGGGAGGGCGCGGACGACGGCCCGCTCGTGCGGCCATGCTCAGCGGGAGGGCTAAACCACCCCTGAACGTCGGCCCGGTACACGGGCACGGAAGGCCTGCTCGGAGGGCCTGCGCGGACGGCCTGCGCGGACGGCCTGCTCCGAACGCCGGGCTCAGATCGGTTCGGCGAGCCGTGCCCACAGCTCCCGCTCGACGGGCGTGGGCGGCACCCCGGCCATCGACCGCTCGGGATGCCCGGCCGGCGGACCGGTGCGCACCGACGGCGCCGGAGGGTCCCACTCCGAGCCGTCGGTGCACGGCATCGGCGCCCAGCCGGCGGCGAACCACCGCATCGGCAGCAGGACGTGACGCAGCGCCCAGCCCGCGGCCCGGCGCCAGGCGGTCCGCCGCGACGATGCCGGCGGTTGCGGTGCTTCCACCTCGGTACCTCCCGGGGTTCTCGGGGTCACAGTGAGCCACCCACCCTCCAGGACGGCGCGAAACCGCCGCTCAACCGGGTCTGAACCCCGGCGGCGCCCCGCCGGGGTTCAGACCCGGTTCAGCCCCTCGGGCCACGATGGCCCGGCAGCCCCGCCCACCGCCGCCCGCGCCCGGGAGCACCGATCGGAGAGCCTTGATGGAAACGACCGCCGACCCGGCCCGCGCCCTGCTGGACCTCCGTCGGCAGGGCCGCCTCGCCGCCGAGTACCCCGCCGTCCGCACCCTGCTCGCCGAGGCCGACGCCGCCGGGACCGCGCACGCCGGCCGGATCCTGGCCGGGCTCGACCCGGACGAGGTGCTGGCCGCCCACCCCGGCACCGCCACGCTCACCGTCGCCGTCCTCGGCCACGGCACCGTCGGCCCGCTGATCGCCCCGCTGACCGGCGAACTGGCACGCCACGGACTGCTGCTGCGCCCGCACCAGGGGAACTTCGACAGCTGGGTGTTCGACCTGTCCGACCCCGGCAGCCCGCTCTACGCCGCCGACCCCGACCTCGTCCTCTGCCTGCTCGACCCGGCCGTGGTCCTCGACGAGGTCCCGCTGCCCTGGCGGCCGGAGGACGTGGCCCGGGTGGCCGACGCGAAGGTCGAGCTGATCGGCCGGCTGGCGGAGCGCTTCGCGGCCACCGCCCGCGGGGTGCTGGTCCTCAACACCCTTCCGCTCCCCCGCCGCTGGACCCACCAGCTGGTCGACCACCAGTCCCGGGCCCGGCTCGGCGCGATCTGGCGGGAGGCCAACGCCCGGCTGCTGCGCCTGGGCGAGGAGAACGCGTCCGTGGTGGTCATCGACCTCGACCCGCTGCTCGCCGAGGGCGTCCCCGCCGCCGACCCCCGGCTCGACGTCTACGCCAAGGCCCACCTCTCCGACCAGTTGCTCGCCGCCTACGCCCGCGAGGCCGGGCACCTGGCCCGCCATCTGGCCGGGCTGACCCGCAAGGTGCTCGTCCTGGACCTGGACCAGACGGTGTGGGGCGGGATCCTCGGCGACGACGGCCCGGAGGGCATCGAGGCGGCCGGCACCCCGCGCGGCGAGGCGTTCCGCGCCTTCCAGCGGGCGGTCAAGCAACTGGGCTCCCAGGGCGTCCTGCTGGCCGCCGCCAGCAAGAACGACCGCGAGCCGGTCCTGTCGGTGCTGCGCGACCACCCCGACATGACGCTGCGGGAGGAGGACTTCGTCCGGGTGACGGCCGACTGGCGCCCCAAGCCGGACGGGATCACCGGCCTCGCCGAGGCGCTCAACCTCGGCACCTCCGGCTTCGTCTTCGTGGACGACTCGCCCTACGAACGCGGCCTGATCCGCCGCGAGTTGCCCGAGGTCGCGGTGGTCGCGGTGGACGAGGAGCCGGCCCTCCACCTCGAACGGCTGCTGGCCGACGGCTGGTTCGACGTGCGCAGGCTGACCGGCGAGGACCGGGCGCGCACCGAGCTCTACCGGGGCGAGGCCGCCCGCAGCGACTTCCTCCAGGGCTTCGACTCGCTCGCCGACTACCTCGACGAGCTGGAGGTGCGGGTCCGGCTGCGCCCGCTGTCCGCCGACGAGCTCCCCCGGGTGTCCCAACTGACACTGCGCACGAACCAGTTCAACCTGACCACCCGACGGCTGCAGCCCGCCGAGGTGGCCGCCTTCGCCGGCGCCGAGGGCTCCGGGGTGCTCACCGTGCGCTCTGCCGACCGGTTCGGCGACAACGGCCTGGTCGGCGCGGTCTTCCTGGCCCGCGAGGGCGAGACCCTGCGGATCGACAACTTCCTGCTCAGCTGCCGGGTGTTCTCCCGCGGCATCGAACAGGCGGTGCTCTCCGCCGTCCTCGGCCTGGCCGCCGGGACCGGCCTGCGCGAGGTCACCGGCCACTACCGGCCGAGCCCGCGCAACGGGACGGTCAAGGACCTCCTCCCCCGGTACGGCTTCGCCCCCGCCGACGGAACCGCGCCACCGGACGGCGCCCTCGCCTTCCGCCACGACCTCGGCACCGAACTGACCCCGCCCGGCCACCTGCGGCTCGACGCCGAACTGGCCGGCCTCCTGGAAGGAACCCCCGCATGAGCGACTCCGACGGCCTGGCCGAGCTGATCTCCGTGGCCGGCACCGAACTGGGCCTCCCGCTCGGCCCCGAGTACGCCGAGGTGGACTTCGACGACCTCCCCGGCTGGGACTCGCTCCACCTGCTGGTCCTGCTCACCACCCTGGAGCGGAGCAGCGGCCGCCGGCTCTCGCTCCCCGACCTGCTCCAGGCCCGCACGCTCGCCGACATCCACCGGATCGTCACGGTCTGACACCCCCGCACGACGCCCAACCCACCCGCCGCACCACCCTGATCGAGGTTCCCATGGCCCGCATCCTCACCCTCTCCGGCAGCCCGTCCGCCACCTCCCGCACCACCCGCCTGCTCGGCGCGGCGGCCCACCGCCTCGAAGCCCGGGGCCACCAGGTGACCGCCCTGGAGGTCCGCCGGCTGCCCGCCGAGGTGCTCACCGGCTCGGACGTCACCCACCCCGCCGTCACCGAGGTCGCCGACCTGCTGCAGCGGGTCGACGGCGTCGTGGTGGGCACGCCCGTCTACAAGGCGGCCTACTCGGGCCTGTTGAAGTGCCTGCTGGACCTGCTGCCGCAGTACGCGCTGGCGGGCCGGACGGTGCTGCCGCTGGCCACCGGAGGCTCCCCGGCGCACGTCCTGGCCGTGGACTACGCCCTGCGGCCGGTCCTCAGCGCCATGGGGGCCGCACACGTCACCCAGGGCTGGTTCGTCCTCGACAGTCACATCCTCACCACCCCGGACGGCGCCGTCGACCTCGCCCCCGCCGCCGCCACCGCCCTCGACGAGGTCGTCGGCCGCTTCGCCGACGCCCTGCCGGCCGCCCCCGAGGGCGAGTTGCTCGGCGCGCCCGGTGTCCCGCACCCGGCGGCGGTCGCCACGGCCGCCCGCTGACCCGCCGATCCGCCGGCCTGCGGGCCCCCGCCTCCGGGCCGCCACCGGCGACCCGGAGGCGGGGCGTTCGGCGGCCTGCGGGCGCGGCCGGCGCGGCCGTCGTCCGTCAGGCCGGGTAGCGGATCGACCCCAGCGGCGGGCAGGGCAGGAGCGTCGCTCCGGCGCCGGGGCGCTCGACGAAGGCCCGCGCCTCGGAGGCCCGCAGCCGGTGGTGGTCCAGTTCGTCGGCGTGCCAGGCGTCGCGCCTGGCCCGGCCGTAGTCCCAGGTGTCGTCGATGAGGCTGAGGCTGGTGTTGCCGGCGCTGCGCCGGAAGTCGGCCTGCACGGCGGTCCGTTGCAGCGCGTCCTGGGTCACCGCGAGGTCGAGCCGGGTGATCAGGACGCCGGGGGTGTGCGGTTCACGGGTCGGCATCGGGGCCTGCGGGAGCAGGGAGACGCCGGTGTCGTAGCGGCTGATGTTGTCGATGCTCGCGCGCTGGGCGTCACTCATCATGATCCGCATCTCCCGGTGCGCCCAGTACACCTCGTCGAGGTCGGCCTCGGTGATGCGCATCCGCCCGTACAGGGCCCGGAAGCGGGGGTCGTGGTGCAGCGGGAGCAGCGGGGCCGCGTGGAGCGCCACGCAGTCGTTGAAGCCGTACGACACCGCGGCGTCGAGGTGGTGGACGACCTCGTCCGCCCGCCCCTGCGCGCAGGCCACCCCCGCGAGGCCGGCGTGGCCGGAGGCGGCGAGCCAGGCGCCGTCGGGGCCGAGCGCCGCGGCCCGCGCGACGACGTCGTGGAGGCTCCCGGTCCCGGCCGCCGCGGCGGACGGTCCCCCGGTCAGGATCCCCACCACCACGTCGTGAAGACGGGCGACCAGCGAGTTGACGGTGTCGGCCATGGATCTCCTCGGACTCGGACGGTGGTGCGCGTGGCGGAGGCGGTGCGTCGGTGACGGCCCCCGTGGAGATGACGGGCCGACGGAGCCGGCGGTTCCGGGAAGCGCGTGCGACCCGGGCGTGCCTCAGCCCAGCTTCTGCAGCACCACGTACTGGTTCGCGTTGAGCAGGTCCGTGCTGTAGTGCAGCGTGCCGTCCGGCTGCATCGTGACCTGGCGGTAGACCGACCGGTCGGTGATGCACGCCGCGCCGGGCGAGGAGTCGGTCGTCCGGGAGGCGTAGGTGAGCCGGCTGTCGCCGGCCTCGCTGAGCGTCCACGCGCCTTCGCACCAGATGCCGGTCTTCGGTGTCTCGGCGCGGATGGTGCTCTTCTCCTCGCTCCTCGCCGACTGGACGATCTTGAGGGTGACGGTGGTGACCGCCCCGTCCTCCGCCGTGCGCTGACCCACCCATGTCCCGAGGAACTTCGCGGGGACGGCGCCCTGCCCCGGCTGGTCCGCCGGGGACTCCGCCGGCTCGGGGCTCGTCGCGGCGGGGGCGGGCGGGGCGGCGGGCGTCGTCCGTTCCCCGGCCGCGGCGGTCCTCCCGCCGTCGTCCCCCAGCCGCTCGATCAGCAGGTACCCGCCGCCCAGCAGCAGGGCGACGGCCAGCACCGCGGCCGCCACGCCGTAGCCGCGCCGACGGCGCGGCGCGGAGTGCGGCCCGTGGCCCGTTGCGGTGGCCTGGCCCGGCGGCGCCGGGAACGGCGCGGAGTGGGGCGTCGACGGGTACGACGCCGACGGGTACGTGGCCGACGGATGCGTGGCCGGCGGGTACGGCGGCGCCGGGTACGCTCCGGCCGGACCGGTGGGGCCCCCGGCCGGCGGGCCGAAGCCCGGCGCGGCCGGCGGTCCGAAGCCGGGCGGCGCGGCCGGGAGCACGGGGGCGCCGCCGCCCGGGACGGCTTCCGGCACCCCGGCGAGCGTCCTGTTCCCGGTGTCCGGTCCCGCCGGGGCCGTCCGCTCCCCCTCCAGGTCCAGCAGCTGCACGGCGCTGCGCCCGACCGCCGCCGCCAGCGCCGGAGGCAGCCAGTCGCCGTGGCCGAGCCGGGCGGCGGCCGCGCCGTCGGGGTCCAGCCGTTCCCGCAGCAGCGCGGGCGTCGGGCGGGCGGCCGGGTCCTTGGCCAGGCAGTCACGGACCAGGGGGTACAGCGGGCCGGCCAGCCCGGCGAGGTCGGGCTCCTCGTGCAGCACCCGGTAGAGCAGGACCGGCGCGCTCACCCCGGAGCCGAAGGGCATCGTGCCGGTCGCCGCGTACGCGAGCACCGCGCCGAGCGAGAAGACGTCACCGGCCGGCCCGGCGGGCAGTCCGTTCGCCTGCTCGGGCGACATGAAGCCCGGCGAGCCGAACACCTGGCCGGAGCGGGTGAGCGCGGAGGTGGCGTCCAGGGCTCGGGCGATGCCGAAGTCGATCAGCCGCGGCCCGTCCAGGGTCAGCAGCACGTTCGACGGCTTGACGTCCCGGTGCACCAGCCCGAGGCCGTGCACATGGGCGAGCGCCCCGGCGAGGCCGACGCCGAGGGTGCGGACGGCGGGCTCCGGCAGCGGCCCGAAGTCCCGGACGGCGGTGGTGAGCGCGGGCCCGGCGACGTAGCCGGTGGCCACCCAGGGCTGCCCGCCCTCGGTGTCCGCGTCGAGGACCGGCGGGGTCCAGGTGCCGCCGACCCGCCGGGCGGCCGCCACCTCGTGCCGGAACCGGGCCCGGAACTCGGCGTCCCCGGCCAGGTCGCGACGGACCACCTTGACGGCGACGGTCCGCCCGCCGGGACTCCGGCCGAGGTAGACCCGGCCCATTCCACCCGCTCCGAGCTGCCGCAGCAGGCGGTACTCGCCCACCTGCCGCGGATCGTCCGCCGCCAGCGGTTCCATCGCCCATCCTCCCCTCGACGACCGTCGCGGCCGTCCCCGCCTCACGCGTCCCACCCGACGCCGGCGGTCCGGGACCGCCCTGGGGACAAGATCACGGTCGCAGAACGGCCGTCAGATGATCATAGGCTCGCACCCCCGCGCTGCCGACCCCCCGTCAGCCCGCGCTCCCCACAGGCCCTTCCCCGCGATTTTCCCGGGGCGTCGCCGGCTCGCCGCCGAGCCGCCCGCCGCGGCGTCGTCGCCGGTGCTACGCTGCCCGCCCCGAGTACGTTCCTGTCCGCCACCGCTGGTACGTTCGCCGTCGATCCAATCCGGTCGAACAGGAAGGTCGGTACCGACCGTTGACTCATCCCTCCCGTATACGGCGGCCACGCTCGCCGCTGCGCACGGCCGTGGCCGTGGCGGCCTCGGCGGCAGCGTTCGGCATGGCCGCGAGCAGTGGCACGGTGGCCGTCGCGGCGCCGGCCGCACCGGTTGCCGGGCTGCAGGCCCAGTTCGCCGCCGCGGCCAAGGAGTTCAAGGTCCCCGAGAGCGTCCTGCTCGCGGTCTCCTACCAGCAGACCCGCTGGGAGTCGCACCAGGGCCTCCCGAGCACCACCGGCAACTACAACGTCATGGGCCTCACCCAGGTCGACCTGGCGGCGGTCGCGGCGGCCCAGGCCGCCGCCCAGCCGGAGGTCGACCTGCGCGGTGACGGCGACGCCCCGGCCGCGCGCCGGGCGGCGGCCCCCGTCCCGGCGCCCCCCGCCGACAGCCCCGCGCTGCACACCCTGGAGGCCGCGGCCAAGCTGATCGGGCGGCCCGAGGCGGAACTGCGCGAGAACACCCTGCAGAGCATCCGCGGCGGCGCGGCGCTCCTCGCCGAACAGCAGCGCGGGGCGAAGAAGCCGCAGTCCGCCGACCCGGCCGCCTGGTACGACGCGGTGGTCCGCTTCAGCAACGGCGGGGCGCCGGGTCAGGGCTCGGCCGAGGGCCAGGAGTTCGCGGACCGGGTGTTCGGCACCCTCAAGGTCGGCGCGGTCCGGACCACCTCCGAGGGCCAGCGGGTGACGCTCACCGCCGACCCGGCCGCCGCCGCGCACAGCCCGGCGGTCGACCGCGGGGTGGCGCGCGGGGTCGAGCGGCAGCCCGGATCGCGGGACACCGCGCTCGCCGCAGCGCCCGCCGCAGCGCCCGCCGCGCCCTCGATCGCGGCCGCCGACCCGATCGAGTGCCCGGCCACGCTGGGCTGCGACTTCCGGCCGGCCGCCTACGCGAAGAACAGCGCCGACGTCAACGACTTCGGCAACTACTCC
Organism: Kitasatospora sp. NPDC059462; assembly: GCF_042749955.1. Lineage (NCBI taxonomy): Bacteria > Bacillati > Actinomycetota > Actinomycetes > Kitasatosporales > Streptomycetaceae > Kitasatospora > Kitasatospora sp. NPDC059462. Next base: position 11,500 of record NZ_JBHYUU010000166.1, read on the forward strand.
ATCGCCAACCGCTCCGGCGTGGACATCGACTACATCGTCATCCACGACACCGAGGGCGGCTACGCGGGCTCGCTGGCCACCTTCCAGAACCCGGCCACCCTGGCGAGCGCGCACTACCTGCTGCGGTCCAGCGACGGCCACGTCACCCAGATGGTGGCGAACAAGGACATCGCCTGGCACGCCGGCAACAAGACCTTCAACATGAACAGCGTCGGCATCGAGCACGAGGGCTACGCGCTGAGCGGCGCCGCCTGGTACTCGGAGCAGCTGTACCAGTCCTCGGCGACGCTCACCCGCTACCTGGCCGACCGGTTCGGGGTCCCGCTGGACCGCGAGCACATCATCGGCCACGACGAGGTCCCGGGGCCGATCCAGAGCTCCGTCAACGGCATGCACTGGGACCCGGGCACGTTCTGGGACTGGAACCACTACATGGACCTGGTCGGCGGGCACGTCACGCCGGACCAGGGCTACGCGGTCGGCGGCCGGATCACCGTCAACCCGCCGTTCTCCAACGCCTACCGGCCGACGATCAACAACGTCGCGTCCCAGCCGGCGAACTTCGTCTACCTGTACAGCTCGCCCGGCGGCCCGCTGATCGGCAACGGCACCCAGAACGCCTCGGACTGGTCCGACAAGGCGGTGGCCGGCGGCAGCTACGTGGTCGCCGAGATCCAGGGCCAGTGGATCGCCATCTGGTACAACGGCCGCAAGGCCTGGTTCTGGAACGACGGCACCATGGCCGCCGCCGACAACCGCCCGGGCCAGTACGCGCTGACCCCGAAGGCCGGCCTCAGCAGCGTCGCGGTGTACGGCCGCTCCTACCCGGAGTACAACGCCTACGCGGCGTTCCACGTCCCGGCGCCGAGCCCGAACATCGTCGCCCTGGACTACACCCTGCCCGCCGGCCAGCTCTACGTCCCGGCCTCCACGACGCCGGTGGCGGGCGCCTTCTACTACGCCCCGACCGTCGACGGCAGCGCGCCGTACGACCGCAGCTGGGTCACCGGCGGCGTCACGTACTACCCGATCCGGTACAACCACCGGCTCGCCTTCGTCTCGGCCGACGACGTCGACCTCGTGCCGGCCAAGACCGACGTGCTGGCCAGCGGCGAGCGGGTGCAGTTGCTGGCGCAGACCAGCAGCGGCCCGGTGAACGCCGGTGCCAACTTCACCCGCGGTGCGTGGGAGAAGTACCACGCGATGCCGACCGTCCCCGGCCCGGCGGACCCGAACCAGAGCTTCGGCGTGCTGTACATGGGCAGCCAGCTGCACGCGGTGACGGTCGCCAACGGGCACGTCTACACCGCCGACCGCAACCTCTACACCGGCGTGTGGACGCCCTGGTACGACCTCCAGGTCACCGGTGCGGCCGGTCCGCTGTCGTCCCCCGTGACCGAGGTCGCGGTCGCGGCCACCGGGACGAAGATGCACGTGGTCGTCGTCTCCGGCGGCCGTCTGCTGGAGGCCGCCGCCGACTACTCGGCGGGCCGCTGGTACCCGTGGGGCGACATCTCCGGGGTGCTCGGCCTGCCGTCCGGCGCGCTGAACCGGATCGCGGCGACCGCGAGCGGCAACGTGATGTACATCAACGGCGTCGGCACCGACGGCCACGTCTACATCGCCGACGCCGACTACAACCGGGGCGTCTGGGGCTTCGGCGACGTCACCGGCGCGGTCGGCCCGCTGAGCGGGACGATCACCGGCCTGGCCACCGTCGCCGTCGGCTCGCAGCAGCACGTGCTGGCCCTCGTCGACGGCAAGGTCAAGCAGGCCACCGCCGACTACGCGGCCGGCCGGTGGAACGGCTGGGGCGACGTCTCCGCCGTCACCGGGCAGACCGCCCCGCTGAGCAAGCTCGCGGTCACCTTCACCGGCACCAACCTCCGGCTGTTCGGCGTCTACAACGGCCAGGTCGTCTGCGCCAACGGCGACTACGCCCTCGGCCGCTGGTCGACCTGGATGGACACCCAGGCCCCGGGTGCGGCCGGTCCGATCGACCCGGCCACCACCGTGGCGGTGGCCGGCGCCTGACCGGTCCCCGTCCCCGGACGCGCCGCTGCCCCCGACGGGCCTCCGTCGGGGGCAGCGGCGTTCTACGCGTCCGGGCCGGCCGGGTCGCGGTTCAGCAGTGGTCCTCGGTCTTGTAGATGATCCACGCGTCCGACGCGAACAGCGCCGACTGGCCCGGCTGAACGCACCTTGTCGCGTGCCAGCCGTCGAAGTACAACGCCTCGACCGTGATGGCGTGGTCCTCGCAGTTCCGGTAGTACTTGTATTCCCCGCTGGTGTACTGACCGCAGGGAGGATCCGTTACCACTGCCCCGGCGGAGGCCGCCGGGACCAGGAGCGCGGCCCCGGTCACGATCGCGGCAAGGCCCGCCCTGAGGGAGTTCTTCGAGATGGACATGCCCGTCAGGGTGCGCCCTGGCCCTATATTTCCTCTACGACCGACCCTTGCGCGCACTGCGCGGAGGGCGGGCCGGGGGCGTGCGGCGCGGGGCGCGATCGGGAGCCCGATTCCGTGCGCCGGGGCTCGTGCGGGCGGAGGGCGTGTGGGCGGCGGGTGCGGCGGGCAGCACCGCGACGGCAGAACCGTCGGCAGAGGAGGACCGATGTACCAACTCTCCCTCTCCCTGTGGCGCACGTGCGTCCCGTACGTCGTCGCGTTCCTCGCGGTGCAGGCCGCGCGGCTCGGCGTCGACCTCGACAACGCCTCCCTCACCGCCGCGCTGGTCACCGGCTTCGGCACGGCCTACTACGCGGCGTTCCGGTTCCTGGAGCACCGGTTCGGCGCGGCCTGGGGGTGGTTCCTGGGGGCCGCCCGGCCGCCCGCGTACCCGTCCCCGGCGCCCGCGCCGGCCCGGTTCGAGGACCTGAACGTCCCCGAAGGCGGCTGACCCGGAATCCGGCACCGCGCACCGACAAGGGGTTGCGGAGCGACCTGATCCGCAACCCCGAATACCGCGTGCAGTATGACAATTATCCTTTTCAATAAAGCCCTTGACGGGTCGTCACCGGAATATCAAACTGAGCCTGCCGATCCCTGCATCAGGATCTCACGGGCCGCCATTTCCCCGGACCCTTGATGCACGAAGTGAACGGAGGGGGAATTGCCGACGACACCGACCTACCCGGGCGTCTACATCGAAGAGCTTCCCAGTGGCGTCCGCACCGTCACCGCGGTCAGCACGTCGGTGACCGCCTTCGTCGGGGCCACCCGGCGCGGACCGCTCGACCAGCCCGTCACGATCACCGGTTTCGCGGATTTCGAACGCCGTTTCGGCGGGCTCGCGAGCGACAGCCCGGTCAGCTACGCCGTCCAGCAGTTCTTCCTCAACGGGGGCTCGGTCGCGGTCGTCGTCCGGGTCGCCGCGGCCGGCACCGGCGCCGCCGCCGGCGTCACGCTCGGCTCGACCCAGACCTCCGCCGCCACCCCGGTCCTGGAGGTCACCGCGGTCGAACCGGGGCTCTGGGGCGCGGCGCTGCGGGTCGCCGTCGACTACCGGACGCCGACCCCGGCCGAGACCTTCAACCTCCAGGTCTCCGACACCTCCGGCGCCGTCCGGGAGTCCTTCACGGACCTCTCGGTGCGGGCCGCCGACCCCCGGTTCGCCGAGTCGGCGGTCAACGGCGGCTCGGCGGTGGTCCGGGTGAGGGTCCTGGCGGAGAGCCGGCCGGACCCGGTGGGCACCGTCTCCAAGCCGTTCCCGGTCGCGCTGCCGGACCTCACCCACGAGGTCCAGGTCAAGATCGGCGACGTCGCGCGGACTCTCAGGATCCACGACCCGGCCGTGGACGGCGCCCCACCGGCCGGCATCGCCGAACTCGCCCTGCTGCTGGAGCGCAAGCTGCGCGCCCTGCCGGACGCGCCGGGCCGGCGGGCCTTCGCGGGCACCCGGGTCAGCGTGTTCGGCCGGCAGCTGCAGGTCGTCGCGGGCTCCACCGACCCGGCCGACGTGGTGCGCTTCCTCGGCGAGGCCGCCAACAACCTCGGCCTCGAAGGCTCGGTCAGCCCGCCGGTGCACGCCCTCACCGGCGGGCGGGACGGCGGCGCCCCCGGCCTGACCGACCTGATCGGCAGCGAGGCGGGCAAGACCGGCATCCAGGCCCTGCGCGACGTGCAGGACGTCAATCTGCTGGTGCTGCCGGAACTGGCCGGCTACGCCGACCTCGACGAGGCCGTCACGGTCGTCTCGGCCGCCCAGGCGCTCTGCGCGGAGAAGCGGATGTTCCTGATCGTCGACTCGCCGCAGGCGTGGACGACGCTGGACGCCGCCCGGGCGGGCCTGTCCGCCTTCGACTCGGTGCGCAGCGACCACGCGGCGCTGTACTTCCCGCACCTGGAGCTGGTCGACCCGCTCACCGGGCGGCTGCGGGCCTTCCCGCCCTCGGGCACCGTCGCCGGGGTGATGGCGCGCACCGACGGGCAGCGGGGCGTGTGGAAGGCCCCGGCGGGCACCGAGGCCGGGCTGCCCGGGGTGCGCGCGCTGACCGTCCCGCTGACGGACCGGGAGAACGGCCTGCTGAACCCGCTCGCGGTCAACTGCCTGCGGACGTTCCCGGTGGTGGGCCCGGTGGTGTGGGGCGCCCGGACGATGGCCGGCGCCGACGTGCTGGGCTCGCAGTGGAAGTACGTGCCGGTGCGGCGCCTCGCGCTGATGCTGGAGGAGAGCCTCTACCGCGGCACCAAGTGGGTCGTGTTCGAGCCCAACGACGAGCGGCTGCGGGCGCAGATCCGGCTGAACGTGGGTGCGTTCCTGCACTCGCTGTTCCAGCAGGGCGCGTTCCAGGGCACCTCCGCGCGTTCGGCCTATTTCGTCAAGTGCGACAAGGACACCACCACGCAGGACGACATCAATCGCGGTGTGGTGAACGTCGTGGTCGGATTCGCGCCGCTGAAACCCGCGGAATTCGTGATCGTCAAGATCGAGCAGCTCGCCGGACAGTTCGAGGTTTAGGATCTCCATGGTCGAGTTCACCGTCAATCCGCACCGGTTCGATCCGTACAAGAACTTCAAATTCCTGGTCGTCTGGGACGGCCGGGTGGTCGCCGGGGTCAGCAAGGTCAGCCCGCTCAAGCGCACCACCGAGGTGGTGAAGCACCGCAGCGGGGGCGATCCGAGCGCGCCGCGGAAGTCCCCGGGGCGCACCGACTTCGAGGCCGTCACCCTGGAGCGCGGCGTCACCCACGACCCGGAGTTCGACCGCTGGGCCAACAAGGTCTGGATGGTCGGCGCGGGCCGCGGGGCGGAGGTGTCGCTGCGGGACTTCCGCAAGGACCTGGTGATCCAGGTGCTCAACGAGGCCGGCCAGGTGGCGGTCGCCCACAAGCTGTACCGCGCCTGGCCGAGCGAGTACCAGGTGCTCGGCGAACTCGACGCCAACGCCAACGCGGTGGCGATCCAGAGCCTCAAGCTGGAGGTGGAGGGCTGGGAGCGGGACGAGGAGACGCCCGAGCCCGAAGAACCGTCGTTCCAGCAGCCGGCCTGAGCGGCGGCACCGTGGAACTCGCCGGGCAGGCCGCCCTGTTGGCCACCTGGGAGGCCGGCCTGGCGGCCGGTCGCACCGGGCGGGCGCTGTTGCTGCACACCGTCGCGCGCCCCGGCGCCGGCCCGGAGGAGCTCCTGGCCGTCCCGCTCGGCGAGCGGGACGCCGAACTGTTCGGCCTGCGCACCGCGCTGTTCGGCGAGCGGCTCACCATGCGGGCCGGCTGCCCGCGCTGCCCGGAGGACCTGGAGTTCACGCTGGACGCCGGGCAGGTGGCCGGTGCCGCACGGCCGGTGACCGGGCCGCTGCGGGTGGAGCTGGACGGCTGGCGGGTCGGTTTCCGCCCGGCCACCCCCGGCGACCTCGCCGCCGCCGAACAGGCCCCCGCCGGCCGGGCCAGGGCGGTCCTGCTGCAACGGTGCGTGCTGACCGCCGAGCACGACGGGGAGCCGGTGGCCGCCCGCCGGCTCCCCGAACCGGTGCAACGGCGGATGGCCGAGGCCGCGGCCGCCGCCGACCCCTGCGCGGACATCCGGCTGAACCTCGGCTGCCCCGGGTGCGGCGGGCAGGCCCTCGCCGAGCTGGACATCGCCTCCTATCTCTGGGAGGAGCTGGACGACTGGGCCCGGGCCACCCTGCTCGACGTCCATCTGCTGGCCACCGCCTACGGCTGGAGCGAGCCGGAGGTCCTGGCGCTCAGCCCGCTGCGGCGCCGCTACTACCTGGAGCTGTGTGCCGATGCCTGACCACTTCGACCGCCTGCTGGCCAAGAGCGACCCGGACCGGGCCGGGGTGCGGGTGCGGCCGCGCCTGCCGGGGCCCTTCGAACGGATCGAGCCGCTCGGGCCGACGCCGCCGCCCGTCGACAAGGAGCCGGGTGCACCGGAGCGGCGGCCCGCGCCCGCACCGCTCCCCCGGCCGTCGGCGGAGCCGCGCCCGCCGGCCCCCCCCGGGGAGCCCC
>NZ_JBHYUU010000167.1:0-9235 GCF_042749955.1 Kitasatospora sp. NPDC059462
CTCGTGTCGTGGCACCCCGGCGGGTCCCTTTCCGGCGGACGGCCGCACCCGTGCCGGGCGCGCCGCCGCCGATGACGCCGGTCGCACCGCGACCGGTCACACCGCGACCGGTCGAACGGCGATCGGTCCCACTGCGGTCGGTCACACCGCGGCGGGCTCCGCGGCGGACCGTCCCGGCCGCAGGAGCAGCAGGTAGGACGCCGCCGCGAGCAGCGAGCAGCCGAGCACGACGAGCGCGAGCAGCACCGCCGAGGGGTTCCCGCCCAGGCTGCTGAGCGGGGCGACCACGGCGCCGCAGAGGAAGTTGGCGGTGCCGAGGAGGGCGGAGGCCGAGCCGGCGGTCTGCGGGGCGACCACGCTCAGCGCCCGGGCGGCCGAGTTCGGCAGCACGATGCCGAGGCCCGCCATCATCACGAACAGCGAGGCGCAGACGGCGGCCAGCCCGAGGTCCCAGACGGCGGTGGCCAGGACCAGGAACGTCCCGGCGGCGATCAGGACCGCCAGGCCCGTCCGCATCAGGGTGGCGGCGGCGAAGCGGGGGGCGAGCACCCGCCCGTTGACCTGGGTGGCGGCGACGATGGCCACCGAGTTGAGCCCGAACAGCAGGCTGTAGGTCTGCGGGGACACGTGGTAGACGTGCTGCAGCACCACCGAGGATCCGCTGATGTAGCCGAACAGCGCGCCGAAGGCGAAGGTGCTGGTCAGCAGCAGGCCGAGGAAGGGCACGTCGCGCAGCAGCCCGCCCATCGTGCGCAGGGTGGCGCCCAGGCCGCCGCCGCGCCGGGCGGACGCCGGGAGGGTCTCGCGCAGCGCGCCGAAGGCCACCAGGGTGAGCAGCAGGCCGAGCGCGGCCAGGGCTCCGAAGGTGCCGCGCCAGGAGGTGACGCGCAGCAGTTGCGCGCCGAACAGCGGGGCGAGGATCGGGGCCAGACCGGATATCAGGGTGATCGAGGCGAGGAAGCGGATCATCGCGACGCCCTCGAAGCGGTCGCGGGCGACGGCGCGGCCGATGACCAGTCCGGCGGCGCCGGCGGCGCCCTGGACGAAGCGGGCGGCGATCAGCACGGGCAGGCTGGGGGCGATCACGCAGGCGACGCTGGCGAGGGTGTAGACGACGAGTCCGGCGAGCAGCGGCGGGCGGCGGCCGAAGCGGTCGCTGAGCGGTCCGAAGAGCAGCTGGCCGGCGGCGACGCCGAACATCGAGAAGGTGAGGGTGAGCTGGACGGCGGCCGGTTCGGCGGCGAGGTCGTCGGCGATCGCGGGCAGGCCGGGCAGGTAGAGGTCGGTGGTGAGGGGGCCGAGGGCGACCAGGCCGCCGAGGACGCCGATGGTGGCGCGGCCGCCGGGGCCGCCGCCCGGCCGGGCCTTGGCGGGGCCGGAGGGGCCCGAGGGATCGGCGGGGCCGGAGGGGGCGGCGGCTTCGGCGGGGGTGAGGGAGTCGGTGCCGGTGAGGGAGTCGGCAGGAGTTGCGGAGGCGGCGGTCGACGTGTCACCGGCGGGGCCGGCGGTCGGACCAGGCATGGGGCTCCTCTCGGAACGAGCACGGCGTTCGTGCTCGCTCCGTCCTACCGCAGCCCCCGGGGCCGCCGACAGTCGGGGGTCGGCCGCCCTTCCGCCGCCGGGCGGGGTGGCCGGTCCCCGGTGACGCCGTCTCAGCGCGCGAGCCGCTCGGCCCGCAGGGCGGCCTGGACGGCGGCGCCGTCCTGCCACGCGTAGAGCTGGTTGCCGGTCAGCGTGACGTGGTAGTGCCCGCAGGAGCCGGTGACCTTGTTGGTGACGCCCTCCGGGAACCAGCCCGCCCGCAGCGAGACCGGCGCCGGGTGGTTGCCCTTGCCGGGCTCGCCGACCCGGCAGCCGGCGGGCAGCCGGCCCTCGGGGAGGGTCGCGGTCAGCAGGCGGTCGTCGCCGGTGGTGGACATCAGGTAGCGGACGGAGGAGGCGTTGTCGGGCAGCCAGGCCGGGACGGCGCGCCCGTCGGCCTTGGCCGCGCTGCCGCTGGCGTAGCTGGACTGCTCCTGGTGCCGGCCGTCGTACCACTCGGCCACCCTCGGCCCCGCCACCACGGCGGCGACGGCGACGGCCATGCCGGTGCCCGCGACTCCGAGTGCGATCCTGCCCGCGATGCCGTTCATGCCGACTGTCCTCTCCCGTGTGGTGCTGCGGTGCGTCCGGTGTCCCGGGCCCGCGACTCCGGCCCCGGTTCTCCCGGTGTGTCTCCATCCTGACCCGCGCCGGGGTGCCGGATCGTCACCGGCAGGTCGCGACCTTGCGCCGTCCTTGGGGGGTAGGCCCTCCACCTTGAGGCGTACGCGCGCCCGGCCGGTCTCGGGGTTCCCCCTGGTCGAGCCTGGCCCGCCGCGACCGGCGGCGCAGCCCGGCCGCACCCGCCCGGGTGCCGGCGGGTGCGGCGGCCACCCGGTCGCCGGATACTGCCGGGCCCGGCGCCCGGGCCGGCGCGGGGGTGTCAGAGCGCCGCCGGGACGGGGGCGGCGAGCGGGAAGGGCCGGCCGTCCAGGGTCCAGTGCGGGTCGATCGGGCGGCCGAGCGCGGCGTACACCTGGGCGGCGACGTCGGGGTGGCGGATCTCGCCGACGGGCGGGGCGGCGGGGATCCCGGGGCCGGCGCAGGCGACCCAGGCGGTGCGCTCCTCGGGCGTGCGCCCGCCGTGGCCGCCGGTGTCGACGTGGCCGTGGTCGGTGACGACGATGACCGTCCAGTCCTCCCCGGCGTACCCGGGCCGGGCGCGCAGCGCGTCCAGCAGGCGGCCGAGGCGCTCGTCGGCGGCCCGCATCGCGGTGCGGTACTCCTCGCCGCAGCCGAGGAAGTGGGCGGTCTCGTCGACGGCGCCGAGGTAGACGAAGGAGGCCTCGGGGTCGGCGTCGCGCAGCACGTCGACGGCCTCCCGGGTGACCTCCTCGTCGACGGCGTCCCAGGCCTCGGGGGTGTCCTCGGCGGGGGCGACGTAGCAGAGCCGGCCTGGGGCGCGGAACAGCGGTCCGCCGGACTCGCCGATGACCAGCGGGTCCCAGCCGGCGGCGACGAAGGTGCGGCGCCCCTCGCCGCGGGCGAGGCGGGTGGTGAAGTCGGGGAAGACGTCGAGGCGGTTGCCGCCCAGGTGGTTGCCCCACACGCCGTGCTTGGCGGGCTCGACGCCGGTGACGATGGTGGCCCAGCAGGGGCCGGACATAGTGGGCGTGGAGTCCGCGACCGTCACGGGCGCGAGGAACCCGGCCGCGGCGACCTCCGCCAGCCTCGGCATCGGCACCCGCTCCAGCAGGTCGAACCGGACGCCGTCGATCCCGACGACGAGGACGTGGGGGCGCGGCGGCGGCGGTGTGGACATGAGGGGCGGTTCCTTTCACGGTGCGGGCGTCGGCGGCGCCCGCACGGGGGCGGGCGGCGGCGACCGCGCCATGCTTCACGCCCCGCCGGGCCGCCGGGTGTCCTGGAGGGGACGGCCGGGTGGACGGGCGGCGTCCGGAATCCCCTCCTCCGCCCCGCGGCCCGCGGCGGGGCGTACGAGGCGCCGGTCGGCGGCCCGCCGCGCGGCACCACGTCCAGCACGCGGTCCGGGTCGGCGGCGCAGCAGTGGGCGGACCACGGCGGGTTCGCCTCGACCGCGGCCCGTCGTTCGGCCGGATCGTACGGGTCGAGCAGCGTTCCGGTGTCCGGGGCGACGGCGGCGGGCAGGCGCAGCGCGAGGGCGACGGCGACGGCGACGGGCAGGCGCAGCGCGAGGGCGACGGCCGGTCCGGTGAGCGGCCCCGGGCCGAGCCGGCCGAAGCGGGCGCGTCGGGGCCGATCCGCTCGCCGGTGTGCGGCAGGCGGCCGCCGTCGGCACGGACGGCGGGTGGGAGGGACTCGTCGGCGGACGGGGTAGCGGGCGAGGAAGGCGGTGTCGACCTCGAAGCGGGTGACGTAGCCGACGCCGGAGGCGGGGACGTTCCGGTCCCGGGCGATGCGGATCGCGTAGTCCTCGTTCAGCACCGGGTAGAAGATCGGCTGGTCGGGCAGGCGCGGCGGCCAGGCGCGCCAGTTCGCCGCCTCGACCAGGGCCGGCTCCTGAGGACCGGTCGGGCGCCGGAGCGTGGTGGTGGCGGGGGTGGGCGCGGTCGGGTTCGTCGGGCCGTTCATGGGCATGGGCAGGGACGGTGGCCATGAACGGCCCGGCGGCGGTACCGGATTTCGCGGTGGCGCAGGGTCGGCGGGATCGGCGGGGTCGGCGGGCTCAGCGGTAGGCGGACTCGCCGGTGATGGCCTCGCCGAGGACGAGGGTGTGGATCTCGCTGGTGCCCTCGTAGGTGAGCACCGACTCCAGGTTGTTGGCGTGCCGCAGGACCGGGTAGGCGGTGGTGATGCCGTTGGCGCCGAGCACGGTGCGGGCGCTGCGGGCGATCTCCAGGGCGGCGCGCACGTTGTTGAGCTTGCCGAAGCTGATGTGCGCCGGGCGGGCCGCGCCCTCGTCCTTGAGGCGGCCGATCCGCAGCGCGACCAGGTAGGCCTTCTCGACCTCCAGCATCATCTCGACCAGCTTCTGCTGGGTGAGCTGGAAGCCGGCGATCGGGCGCTCGAACTGGACGCGGCTCCCGGCGTAGTCGAGGGCGGCGGTGTAGCAGTCGCGGGCGGCGCCGACGGTGCCCCAGAGGATCCCGTAGCGGGCCTCGTTGAGGGAGGAGAGCGGTCCGCGCAGACCGGTGACGCCGGGCAGGACGGCGTCGGCGGGCAGGACGACGTCGTCGAAGGCGAGCGAGCTGGTCACCGAGGCGCGCAGGGACAGCTTGCCGGGCACGTCGGTGGTGGTGAAGCCGGGCGTGCCGGGTTCGACCAGGAAGCCGCGCACGCCGTCCTCGGTCTGCGCCCAGACCACCGCGACGTCGCAGATGCCGCCGTTGGTGATCCACGTCTTGGAGCCGGAGAGCACCCAGTCCGCGCCCTCGCCGGAGCCCTTGCGGCGGGCGCGGGTGCGCATGTTGGCGGGGTCGGAGCCGAAGTCCGGTTCGGTCAGGGCGAAGCAGCCGATCAGCTCGCCGGCGGCGAGGCCCGGCAGCCAGCGCTGCTTCTGCTCCTCCGAGCCGAAGGCGTGGATGGAGCGCATGGCGAGTGAGCCCTGGACGGACACGAAGCTGCGCAGGCCGGAGTCGGCGGCCTCCAGCTCCATGCAGGCGACGCCGTAGGCGACGGCGCCGGAGCCGGCGCAGCCGTAGCCGTCGAGGTGCATGCCGAGCACGCCGAGGGCGCCGAGTTCGGGGGCGAGTTCACGGGCGGGGAAGACGCCGCGCTCGAACCACTCGGCGATGTACGGGCGGATCCGGTCGTCGGCGAACCTGCGGACGGTGTCGCGGACGAGGCGCTCCTCGTCGGTGAGCAGGTCACCGACGGCGAGCAGGTCGGCGGGGTCAATCCTGGTCGGCTTCGCCATGGAAGCTCCTTGTAGTCTCGGCGGGTGCGAACCGTCGCGGCGTTGAGTACCGGCGAGTATGGCGCACCCGGCCGGCGCCGGACCGCGGACGAAGGGGTGACCATGTACACAGTCCGGCAGCTGACGGCGGAGGACCTGCGCGGTTCGGCGCAGCGGCTGGGCGACCTGCTGGCGGACACCGTCGACGGCGGCGCCTCGGTCGGCTTCCTCGCCCCGCTGGACCGCGTCGCGGCGGCCGACTGGTGGCGGGCACTGGCCCCGGACGTGGCGGCGGGGCGGCTGCTGGTCTGGGTGGCCGAACCCGGCCCGGCGGGCGGGGCGGGCAGGGAGAGCGGGTCGGGCCGGATCGCCGGGACGGTGCAGCTGCGTCCGGCGGTGACGGCCAACGGCCGGCACCGGGCGGACGTCGCCAAGTTGATGGTGCACCGGGCGGACCGGGGGCGGGGGCTGGCCGGGCGGTTGCTGGCGGCCCTGGAGTCGGCGGCCGCCGCGCGCGGGCTGCGGACGCTGGTGCTGGACACCGAGACGGACAGCCCCGCCGAGCGGATGTACGCGGCGGCGGGCTGGACCAGGGTCGGCACGGTGCCGGACTTCGCGACCGATCCGGCGGGGGTCCCGCGCGGGACGACCGTCTTCTACAAGCCGCTGGGCGGCGCGGGGGCCGCGTCGCCGCGCTGACGCTCCCGCGCAGGGCGGGGCGTGGAACGAACCGGAAGGGTGGTGGACCGTGGGCCGGTGGGCCGTGGTCGTGCAGGAGACCGAGGGCATCGGGGAGAACCGGATCTGGGGTCCGAAGGTGCTCGCCGAGGTGGAGGGCGGCCGGGAGGACGCACTCGCCGAGCTGCGGCGGATCGTGCCCGGGTACACCCCGCAGCACCCGTTCAACGGGCGGCGGCGCCGGCTGCTGCGGGACGGCGACGACTACCTGCTGATCACCGAGGGGAGCATGCGGGACTACCACTGCGTGTTCACGGTGTGGGAGCTGCTGTGGGACAGCGAGCGGCCCGAGGTGCAGCGCGACCGGCTCGCGGAGGCCGGGGGCGGGGCCGGCTGAGCGGCGGGGAGCGGCCGCCCGGCGGGTGGTCAGGAGACGCCGCAGAGGCGGAGCAGCGCGGTGGTCGCGGCGGCCGCGACGACCACCAGCGGGAACGGCGCGCGGCGCACCGCGAGCAGGCCCGCGACCAGGACGCCGGCCGGCCGGGCCCAGCCGGCGAAGCCGTGGCCCTGGGTGAGCGCGCCGGTGGCCACCAGGGCGACCAGCAGCACGGCGGCGGAGACGGTGAGCAGGTGGCGCAGGCGGTCGGAGACGGTGAGGCGGTCGCCGAGCAGCGGTCCGGCGACCCGGAAGGCGTAGGTGCCGGCGGCGAGCAGCAGGATGGCGGTCAGGGGCATCAGCGGACCTCCTCGGCGAGGCGCACGGCACGGCCGGGGGCGGCCCCGGCTTCCTCGTGGCCGGCTCCGGGCGCCCCGGCCGTCGGTGCGTCAGGAGCGTCAGGTGTGTCAGGAGCGGCCGGGGTGGCCGGGCGGGCGGCGAACAGCAGGCCGGCGAGCGCGAGCAGCACCGGCAGGCCCGCCGGGACGTACGGGGTGGCGGCCACCGCGACGGCGGCGCCGGCCAGGGCGGCGGTGCGGGTGCGGCGCTCGCCGAGCGCGGGCAGGACGAGGGCGAGCAGCACGGCGGGGAACGCGGCGTCCAGGCCGAGGGCGTCGGTGTCGCCGATCAGCCCGCCGGCGGCCGCGCCGACCACGACGGAGACGTTCCAGATCACGAACAGGGCCAGGCCGCTGATCCAGTACGCGGCGCGGCGCCGCCGGGGCTCGGACTGCAGCAGGGTGAACGCGGCGGACTCGTCGGTCAGCAGCTGGGCGCCGAGCAGCCGGCGCCACCGGGGGCCGTCCAGGACGTCGGTGACGGTGAAGCCGAAGGGCAGCAGGCGGGCGTTGAGGACGACACCGGTGACGACGGCGGCGAGCGGGCCGCCGCCGGAGAGCACGATGCCGACCGCGGCGAACTGCGAGCCTCCGGCGAAGACCAGCACGGACATGGCGACGGGCACCCAGAGCGGGAGGCCGCCGGAGACGGAGATCGCCCCGAACGAGGCGCCGACCAGGGCGTCCGCGAGGCAGACCAGGGCGATGTCGCGCAGGGTGGCGCGTTCGAGGGTTCGAAGGAGCGAACGCATGTCCAGTAGAATGAACGCCATGAAGGTCGTTCGTCAAGGCGAACGCCTGGCAGTGTGGAGCGAACGCGGATGAGTGGACACAACGGTGCGAACCCCTCGGGGGGCGAGCTGATCGAGCTGATCGCGGCCTCGATCCGGCGTGAGCGCGAGCGCGCCGGGCTGTCGATGGCCGAGCTGGCCCGGCGGGCGGGGATCGCCAAATCGACGCTCTCGCAGCTGGAGTCGGGCGCCGGCAACCCGAGCGTCGAGACGCTCTGGGCACTCGGCGTGGCCCTGGACGTGCCGTTCAGCCGGCTGGTCGACCCGCCCCGCCCGGTGGTCCGGGTGGTGCGGGCCGGCGAGGGCCCGGTCACCCACTCGGAGCGGGCCGACTACGCCGCGACCCTGCTCGCCTCCTGCCCGCCGAACGCCCGGCGCGACATCTACCGGATCGACGCCGAGCCGGGCGAGACCCGGGCCTCCGACCCGCACATGCCGGGCACCGTCGAGCACGTGCTGCTGGGTGCCGGCCGGGCGCTGGCCGGTCCGACGCAGGCGCCCGTCGAACTGGGCCCGGGCGACTACGTCAGCTACCCCGGCGACGTGCCGCACGTGTTCCGGGCCCTGGCGCCGGGCACCCTCGCGGTGATCGTGATGGAGCACGTCTGACGGGCCGCCGGGCGGCGGCGCCCTCACCTGCACCCGAACGGGTGAACCTTGCCGGGTCGCCGGTGGGCTCATAGGTTGATCGTGATCGCCACCCCCGGTCACCCCCGCGCACCCGCGCCCGCTCACCCCCGGAGGCCCCGCCGTGCCCGCGCCCGCTCCCCTGGCCGTCGCCGTCTCCCAGCCCGCCTGCCACCCCTCGGGGCGGCCCGAGACCGTCGCGGTCAACGTCGAGCGGCACGCCGCCGCGGTCCGCGCGGCCGGGGCGGTGCGCCTGGTGGTGTTCCCGGAGCTCTCGCTGACCGGCTACGACCTGGCCGCGCCCGCCGTCGACCCGTCCGACGAACGGCTCGCGCCCCTGGTCGCCGCCTGCGCGGGGACCGGCGCCACCGCCCTCGTCGGCGCACCGGTGGCCGCGGCCGACGGCCGCGCGTACATCGCCACGCTCGCCGTCACCGGCGCGGGCGCCACGGTGGTCTGCCGCAAGACCAACCTCTACGGGCGCGAGTCCGACCGCTTCACCGCCGCCGACCGGCCGTCCGTCCTGGAGCTGGACGGCCGGCGGCTGGGCCTGGCGATCTGCGCGGACGCCGCCGACCCCGGGCACGCCCGGCGGCTGGCCGCGCTCGGCGCCGACGCCTACGTCGCCTCCACGCTGTACGGGGCGGGCGCCGAGGCCCTGGCCACCAAGGAGGCCCGGTACCCCGCGCGCGCGGCGGACAACGGCCTCTGGGTGGTGCTGGCCACCGCCGCCGGGCCGAGCGGCGAGTTCGCCGCGACCTCCGGCGGCTCGGGCGTCTGGGCGCCGGACGGCACCGAGGTCGCCAGGGCGGGCACGGCACCGGACGAGGTCGTGACCGCCGTCCTGGGCTAGGGGGTGGGGGGGGGGGGGAGGCGGCCCGCCAGCCGGCGCGGAGCGGGGGGGCCGGCTCCAGCCAACCGCCCCCCCCCCGCCGCCACACCGAGCCCCGGCGGCCCCCGGGGCGGC
>NZ_JBHYUU010000167.1:9245-17908 GCF_042749955.1 Kitasatospora sp. NPDC059462
GGGGGGGCGGGCCCGGCCCCCCCGCGGGGCGGGCGGCGCGGGCGGGGGGGGGGGGCGGGCCCCCCACCCCCCCCCGCCGGCGGGGGGCGCCCCCCGCCGCCCCCCCCCCCCCACCCCTGGGGCCCGCCCCTCGGACGCGCACCGCTTCTCCGGACGCGGGCAGCGGGCACCGGCACCGGCTCCGGCGCCGGCCCGGAAATACCCGGGGCCCGCGCGCGGCTGTGGTGTGCGGAAGCCGTACCCGGCCGGGAGCGGGGACCCCGGGCCCGAAGGGGCCCCGCACCGGCCGGGACCGTTCAGGAGGTGCAGCGCACGATGGGTGACGAGCAGATGACCGGCGACTACCGGATCGAGCACGACTCGATGGGCGAGGTCCGGGTGCCGGCCGGGGCGAAGTGGCAGGCGCAGACGCAGCGGGCGGTGGAGAACTTCCCGGTGTCCGGCCAGCGCCTGGAGCGGGCGCACATCGCCGCGCTGGCCCGGATCAAGGCCGCCGCCGCGCGGGTCAACGCCCGGCTCGGCGTGCTGGACGAGGAGACCGCCGCCGCGATCGCCTCCGCCGCCGAGGAGGTGGCGGCCGGGCGCTGGGACGCCGAGTTCCCGGTGGACGTCTTCCAGACCGGTTCGGGCACCTCGTCCAACATGAACACCAACGAGGTGATCGCCACCCTGGCCGGCGAGCGCCTCGGCCGCCCGGTCCACCCCAACGACCACGTCAACGCCAGCCAGTCGTCCAACGACGTCTTCCCGTCCTCGATCCACATCGCCGCCACCGCCGCCGTCAGCCAGGAGCTGATCCCGGCGCTGGAGCACCTGGCGGAGGCGCTGGAGCGCAAGGCGGCGGAGTTCGCGGACGTCGTCAAGGCGGGGCGCACCCATCTGATGGACGCCACGCCCGTCACCCTCGGCCAGGAGTTCGGCGGCTACGCGGCGCAGGTGCGGCACGGGCGGGAGCGGCTGCTCGCCACCCTCCCCCGGGTCGCCGAACTGCCGCTGGGCGGTACCGCAGTGGGCACCGGCATCAACACCCCGCCCGGGTTCGCGGCGGCGGTGATCGAGGAGGTCGCCCGCACCACCGGGCTGCCGCTGACCGAGGCCCGCGACCACTTCGAGGCACAGGGCGCGCGGGACGGCCTGGTCGAGCTGAGCGGCCAGCTGCGCACCGTCGCCGTCGGCTTCACCAAGATCGCGAACGACCTGCGGTGGATGGGCTCGGGGCCGCGCACCGGTCTCGGCGAGCTGAACCTGCCGGACCTCCAGCCCGGCTCCTCGATCATGCCGGGCAAGGTGAACCCCGTCCTGCCCGAGGTGGTGCTGATGGTCGCGGCCCAGGTGATCGGCAACGACGCCACCGTCACGGTGGCCGGGGCGAGCGGCAACTTCGAGCTCAATGTGATGCTGCCGGTGATCGCCCGCAACGTCCTGGAGTCGGTCCGGCTGCTCGCCGCCGGCGCCCGGCTGCTGGCCGACCGCGCGGTGGACGGGATCACGGCCAACGCCGAGCGGGCCCGGGAGTACGCGGAGTCCTCGCCGTCGGTGGTGACGCCGCTGAACCGGTACATCGGCTACGAGGAGGCCGCCAAGGTCGCCAAGCAGGCGCTCGCCGAGCGCAAGACCATCCGTCAGGTGGTGCTGGAGCGCGGCTACGTCGAGCAGGGGCGGCTCACGGTGGAGCAGCTGGACGAGGCGCTGGACGTGCTGCGGATGACCCGGCCGTAGCCGCCGGACGGGATCGCGCCCGGGGCGCGGACGGCGGCGCCGCCGTCCGCGCCCCGGGTGTCGGGCTCGCGGTGACCGTCAGCCCCTGGCCCGGCCGGCCCGGCCGCGCCGCATCGCTGCTCCGTTCGACGTCATCGTCGCCATCGAGATGGCGGCGAGCCCCAGCAGGAACATCACGGCGCCCGCGATCAGGCAGGTGATGATGTTCCGGCCCCGGTCCGCCTCGCCGGAGACGGCCCACGGGGAGATGATCGTCCACGCGCCGAGCAGGGTCGCCGCCCAGGCCCGTGCGTGGGTGCGCTCGTACGCCGAGCCGTAGCCGGCCATCAGCACGCAGTAGGCGATGCCGACGATCAGGCAGGTGACGGTGAGCGTGTTGAACGCGGTGAAGCCGACGATCCACGGCGAAGCCGCCAGGAACAGACCGGCCAGAACGGCCAGGGCCTCGACGGCCTGGGCCCGCGGGGTCAGGGTGACCCGCTCGTAGTGCTCCCGGAGTTCGACGATGTCCGGATGGTGCTCCATGCCCATCGGCGCTTGGGTCGACACCGATACCACCTCCTAGGTTGCGAACATGGAGGGCTCTAGCCCAGTACCATTCTGGCGCCGTTCGACCGTTTTGCACCTTTTGACCTGGGCGGTTACCCTTCCGCGCCCACGCCGCTGCGGCGGGTGAGCTCCGTCTCACCGCCGCCCGCCGCCCTTGCCTATGCAATTCGTTGCATAGCAGGATGCCGCCCATGGCACTGGAGCACGCGATCCTCGTCTCGCTGCTGGAACGGCCCGGCTCCGGCTACGAGCTGGCCCGGCGCTTCGACCGGTCCATCGGCCGCTTCTGGACCGCCACCCACCAGCAGATCTACCGGGTGCTGCGGCGGATGGAGGCGGACGGCTGGGTCCGCGCCGAGGAGGTCGCCCAGGACGGCCGGCCGGACAAGAAGGTGTACTCGGCGGCCCCGCCCGGCCGTGCGGCACTCGCCGCCTGGCTGCGCGAGCCCGTCGAGCCGGAGACCGTCCGGCACGAGCTCGCCGTCCGGATCCGGGCGGCGGCCTTCGACGACCCGGCCGCGCTGATCCCCGAGGTCGAGCGCCACCGGGAGGGCCACGCCGCCCTGCTCGCCCGCTACCTGCACGGCGAGCGGCGCGACTTCCCGGGCGCCGGCGGACCGGACACCACCGGCCCCGGGGCCACCGACCCCGGGGCCGCCGGCCCGGACCCGGCCCCGGCCCCGGCCGCGCTCGACGCCCGGCAGCGGCTCCAGCACGTGGTGCTGCGCGGCGGCATCGAGTACGAGCGGATGACGATCGCCTGGCTCGACGACGTGCTCGCCACCCTGCGCGAGCTGGCCGGCGGCCCGGACGACCCGGGCCGCTAACCCCCTCTCCCCCCACCCCTCACCCTCACCCTCACCCTCGACCCCCGGGAGCCCGCGATGCTCTTCAACCCGCGCACCTACGACCCCGCGCAGTTCGACGAGCCGACCCGCCGGCTGCTGCGCGCGACCGTCGACTGGTTCGAATCGCGTGGAAAGAAGGCGCTGATCGACACCTACGTCGACCGCGCCTGGTACGCCGACTTCCTCGACTTCGCCGCGAAGGAGGGCCTGTTCGCCGAGTTCCTGACGCCCTCCGCCGCCGATCCGGCCAAGCGCTGGGACACCGCCCGGATCGCCGAGCTGAACGAGATCCTCGGCTTCTACGGCCTCGGCTACTGGTACACCTGGCAGGTCACCATCCTGGGCCTGGGCCCGGTGTGGCAGAGCGAGAACGAGGCCGTCCGGGCGCGCGCCGCCCGGCTCCTGACGGAGGGTCACGTCATGGCGTTCGGCCTCTCCGAGCGCGGCCACGGCGCCGACATCTACTCGACCGACATGATCCTCACCCCGGACGGCGAGGGCGGCTTCACCGCCACCGGGTCCAAGTACTACATCGGCAACGGCAACGTCGCCGGGCTGGTCTCGGTCTTCGGCCGCCGCTCGGACGTCGAGGGACCGGAGGGCTACGTCTTCTTCGCCGCCGACAGCCGCCACGAGGCGTACCACCTGGTGAAGAACGTGGTCAACGCCCAGATGTACGTCAGCGAGTTCCGGCTGGAGGAGTGCCCGGTCCGCGCCGAGGACGTGCTGCACACCGGCAAGGCGGCCTTCGACGCCGCGCTGAACACCGTCAACGTCGGCAAGTTCAACCTGTGCACCGCCTCGGTCGGCATCTGCGAGCACGCCATGTACGAGGCCGTGACGCACGCCCGCAACCGGGTGCTGTACGGCAAGCCGGTCACCGACTTCCCGCACGTGCGCCGCGAGTTGACCGACGCCTACGCGCGGCTGGTGGCGATGAAGCTGTTCTCCGCGCGGGCGGTGGACTACTTCCGCACCGCCTCCCCCGAGGACCGCCGCTACCTGCTCTTCAACCCGATGACCAAGATGAAGGTCACCACCGAGGGCGAGAAGGTCATCGACCTCATGTGGGACGTCATCGCGGCCAAGGGCTTCGAGGCGGACACCTACTTCGACAAGGCCGCCAAGGACATCCGCGGCCTGCCGAAGCTGGAGGGCACCGTCCACGTCAACCTGGCGCTGATCCTCAAGTTCATGGCGAACCACCTGTTCGACCCGGCCGAGTACGCCCCGGTGCCGACCCGGCAGGACGCCGCCGACGACGCCTTCCTGTTCCGGCAGGGCCCGGCCCGCGGCCTGGGAGCGATCCGCTTCCACGACTGGCGGGCCGCCTACGACGCCCACGGCCACCTGCCGAACGTCGCCCGGTTCCGCGAACAGGCCGACGGCTTCTGCGAGTTGCTGCTGAACCACGCACCGGGCACGGAGCAGCAGGCGGACCTCGACTTCCTGCTGGAGATCGGCCAGCTGTTCGCGCTGATCGTCTACGGGCAGCTGGTGCTGGAGCAGGCCGCGCTCACCGGGCTGGACGCGGACCTGCTGGACCAGGTCTTCGACGCGCTGGTGCGGGACTTCTCCGCGCACGCCACCGAGC
The DNA here is from genome assembly GCF_042749955.1 of Kitasatospora sp. NPDC059462. NCBI lineage: Bacteria > Bacillati > Actinomycetota > Actinomycetes > Kitasatosporales > Streptomycetaceae > Kitasatospora > Kitasatospora sp. NPDC059462. The sequence goes on from NZ_JBHYUU010000167.1 coordinate 13,956, forward strand.
TGCACGGCAAGGCGTCCACCAGTGAGGCCCAGGCGGCGTGGGCCCTGGCGCACGTGCGCCGCCCGGTCGCGGACGGCGCACGGGCGGCGAAGGTGTGGGGCATGGTCGAGGCGCTCTCCGGCGCGTACGAGATGGCCCCGTAGGCGGACCTCCGGGGGCGTCGGCCGCACGGCGGACCGGCGCCCCCGGAGCGTTCCGGCGCGTCGTCAGAAGGTGAGCTTCCAGCTGTCGATGTAGCCGGTGTCCTGCGGGCCGGCGTCCTGCACCTTGAGCTTCCAGGTGCCGTTGGCCGGCACGGCGGAGGCGTTCACGGTGTACGTGGTCTGCACGTTCGCCGCGGAGTCGCTGCTGGAGGACTTGAGGCGGAAGGCGGTGCCGTTCGGCGCGACCAGGTCGATGACGAGGTCGCCGCGGAAGGTGTGCTTGATGTCCACGCCGACCTGGAGCGCGGCCGGGGCGTTGCCGGTGCGGCCGGTGACGGTGATGTCGGAGGTCACGGCCGAGCCATAGTCGGGGATCTGGACGTCGGCGGTGTTCTCGAAGACGGTGCCGGTGGGCGGGGTGGTGCTGCCGGCCGCGAGGGTCCAGATCGCGTGGGCGATGGCGTCGCTCATCCGGTCCAGCGCGGTGTCGTTGATGTTGGCGCTGGTGTCGCAGGAGGAGTGGTAGCACCGGTCGAAGGGCTGGCCCGCCGTCCCGCCCCACTTGGCGGCCTGGGCGCTGGTCTTGGTGTAGTCGGCGCCGCTGAACAGGCCGCCGACGCGGATGCCGGCGTTCTGGAACGGGGCGTGGTCGGAGCGGCCGTCGCCCTCGAAGTCCTGCTCGGTGCTGATGCCCAGGCCGGCGAAGTAGTCGCGGAACAGGGCGTCGAGCGCGCTGTCGTAGCGGTAGGTGAAGTAGCCGGGGTTGGGCGAGCCGATCATGTCGAAGTTGAGGTAGGTCTCGATCTTCGAACGCTCGGTGGCGCCGAGGCCGTTGACGTAGTTCTTGGAGCCGACCATGCCGTACTCCTCGGCGCCCCACCAGCCGAACCGCAGGTGCTTGGTGGGCTTGAGGCTGGCCCGCGAGACGGCGAGCGCGGTCTCCAGGACGCCGGCCGAGCCGGAGCCGTTGTCGTTGATGCCCGGGCCGCCGCTGACGGAGTCGAGGTGGGCGCCGGCCATCACCACGTGCGAGGTGTCGCCGCCCGGCCAGTCGGCGATCAGGTTGTAGCCGGTCGATCCGTTGTAGCTGAAGGTCAGCAGGGTGGTGGTGTAGCCGGCCGCGTCCAGCTTGCCCTTCACGTAGTCGATCGAGGCCTTGTAGCCGGTGCGGCCGTGGGCGCGGTTGCCGCCGTTGGCGGTGGCTATCGACTGGAGCTGGGCCAGGTGCGCCTTGACGTTGGCGACCGGGATGTCGGGGGCGGCGGCCACCGTCGGCGCGGCGGGGGCGCCGGCCGGGGCGGGGGCCGCCGAGGCGGCGGGGACGAGGAAGGCGGCCGCGAGGGTGACGGCGGCAGCGGCGGACAGGGCGGTTCGGCGCAGGCGGGATCGCCGCGGGGCGCGCTCGGTCAATGGGGGCTCCGGTATCCGGTGGGGCAGAACGGAAGCGCGCCACTTCGCGGGCGGCAGGGGGGTACTGAGGGGGCGTGGGGCCACCGGCCGCGCGGAAAAGTTGACGCGACCATGATGATTGGGCGAAGCGAGGTCCCCGTCAAGGGGCGGCGGAGCGGCGACGACCGATATCCGTCAGCCGTCGGCGGTCAGGCGGCGGCGGTCAGGCGGCGGTCAGGCGTCGACCGGCGGCAGCTCGGGCGTGCGGGGCAGCACGGCCCGGACGACGGCGCCGCCGTCGTGGTTGCCCGTCTCGAACCGGCCGCCCAGCTCCTCGGCCCGCTCGGCCATCGACCGCAGCCCGACGCCCGAACCGGCCCGCCGGACGGCCCCGGCGCCTCCCCCGCCCCCCGCGTGGAAGCCGCGGCCGTCGTCCCAGACCTCCAGCACCACCGCCTCCGGACGCACCCGCAGCGTCAACCGGGCCCGCCCGGCGCCCGAGTGGCGCAGCACGTTGTGCAGCGCCTCGCCGCTGATCCGCAGCGCCGCCACCTCGACGGCGGCCGGCAGCGCGGGCGGCGGGTCCGGGTCCAGCACCAGGGAGATCCTCACCCGCGCCCCGTCCAGCTCCGCGACCAGCCGCCGCAGCGCCACCGCGAGCCCCTCCCCCGCCAGCGCGGCGGGCGCCAGCCCCTCGGTGATCCGGCGCAGTTCGTCGATCGCCTGCCCGATCCCGGCCGACACCGCGATCAGCGAGCGGGCCGCCGGGGAGTCCTCGGGCACGGCGGCCCGCGCGGTGTCGACGCCGAGCCGCAGACCCGACAGGGTCGGGCCGAGGCCGTCGTGCAGATCGTGCCGCAGGCGCCGGCGCTCCTCCTCCCGGGCCAGCACGATCTGCCGCCGCCCGCGCTGGAGCTCCTCGTACATCCGCAGCGAGGCGATCGCGGGCGCGGCCTGGTCGGCGAGGAAGCGCAGCACCTCGTGGTCCTGGGCGTCGAGTTCGGGCTGCCCGGTGCGCGGCGGCGCGTAGAGGTCCCCGATCACCGCGCCCTCGTAGCTGAGCGGGAAGACCTGGCTGGCGGGCCCCAGGGTGCCGACGGAGGCGAGCTCGTGCGGGCCGGTGCGGGTGTGCAGCACGACCCGGGCGCCGGGCAGGCCGAGGGCGGTCACCACGGTGTCGCAGAGCAGCGGCGGCGCGTCGGCGGGGCTGACGGCGCGGCTCAGCCGTTCCGCGAGCGCCCGCACCACCTGGTAGGGGCGGGCGCGGTCGCCGTAGTAGAAGCGGTCGACGGCCCGCACCACCCAGCGGGTGGTGGGCCCGAGCAGGCCTCCGATGGCCAGCGCCGCGGCGGCGAGCAGCTGCGCGGGGGCGCTGCTGGCCTGCGGCACGGCGCGGCGCAGCAGCAGCGCGACGCCGAGGTAGCCGGCGATCAGCAGGGCGGTGAGGGCGAGGACGCTGAGCATCCGGCGGGTCGCCCGGTCGAGGTAGCGGGAACGGTCGCGGGTGAAGGCGTAGCCGACCGCGCCGAGCATCCACAGCGCGGAGCCGGCGAAGTAGGCGACCGCCGCGACGCTCTCCGAGCTGCCGAGCCGCAGCGCGATGTTGGTGGTGACCAGCCAGACCAGGTAGGGCACCAGGACGGCGGTCACGCTGCGGTGCGGCCGGGCGGAGCGCCGCCAGCGGACGGCGGCGACGGCCAGGCTGGCGGCGACCAGGCCCCAGGCGACCAGGGTGGCGTGCCATTCGTCCAGCGGCAGTCCGCGCCCGGGCGGCAGCAGGACGTCGCCGTGGTAGGGCAGCGGGCTGCGCAGGCGGACGGCGCACGCGTGCACGGCGCTCCACAGCGCGATGGCCGCGACGAAGGCCCGGCCCGGTCCGCCTGGCAGCCGCCCCTCGGGCAGCCAGAGCGGGAGGGCGAGCGAGACGAAGATGAACAGGGCGACGGAGGCCAGCAGCAGGGCCGCGCCGAGGGCCTTCGCCGCCGGTCCCGCGTCGGTGACCGCGGCGGCGAGGAGGACGAAGCGGGACAGGCAGCCGCCGAGGCCGGCGGCGAGCAGGCAGCGGCCGAGGCTGCGGCCGGCCGGCGCGGCGGCGGGGGCCGGGGCGGCGCCGTCGGGGGCGGGTGCGGCGCGGTGGGCGAGGACGAGCAGCCCGGAGAGCGCGAAGGCGAAGCCCAGCAGGACGGTCTCGCCGTCGTGGAGGTAGAACGGGGCGGTCCACGGGGCGTTCGGGTGGGTGACGGCGAGCAGGACCCAGCCGAGCCCGCTGAGCAGGGTCGCGACGCAGACCCAGGCCGCCGGGCCGAGGACGGCGCGCCGGGGCGCGGCCGGGTGCGGCGCCGGGGGCGCCGTGGTGGCGGACGAGCCCGCCGGGCCGGGCGGGCGGGCGGGCCGGGTGGCCGGGCCGGCGGTGTGCCGGGC
>NZ_JBHYUU010000168.1:0-17832 GCF_042749955.1 Kitasatospora sp. NPDC059462
CCCGCCCCCTGCGAGGAGGGGACGGGGGCGCCGGCGTTTCCGGGGGACGGCCTACCGGCGGCCGGTGGAGGCGTGCACCCGGTCGTCCGAGTCGTCGTCCTCGACCGGCTCGGGCGTGCCGGACGGGCGCGGCACCCGCACGGCACCCGGGGCGCGGCCCTTCCGGGCGGCCTCGGCGAGGGCGAGCTGCCGGTCGGCCTCGGCCTGGATGGCGTCCTTGTCGCCGATCTCGGCGTCCGGCAGCGCGTCCGGGAGGATGTCCTCCAGCAGGCGCAGCGGACGGTAGGCCAGGCCCAGCAGGCCCCAGACGAAGAGCACCAGGCCGACCACGACGAGCAGCAGGCCGGCGCCGCGGCCGGGTCCGGTGCCGAGCACCAGGCCGACCGAGTCGGCGAGCGCGCCGCCGGGGCGCATCAGCGGCTCGAAGACGTGGTCGGACAGCGGGCCCGCGGTGAGGAAGCCGAGCGGCATCATCGACATGGCCAGCATCTGGTTGGTGGCCAGCACCCGGCCCTGGAGCTCCATCCCGACCTTGGTCTGGATCAGCGACATCCAGTGCGAGTTCAGGATCATCATGGACGCCCAGAGGACGAAGAGTCCGCAGGCGGTGAGGGCGGTCTCGGGGCGGCTGCCGGTGAGGACGGCGGCGAGGCCGACCACCGAGGTGAAGCCGATCATGCCGACGGTGCGGCGGCGGGTGCCGCCCCACAGGCCCATGACCAGGGCGCCGATCATCGCGCCGAGGCCGCCGAGGGCGGTGATGACGCTGAGCTGGAAGGGCGTTCCGGTGGCCAGCACCATCGGGGTGACGAGCACGGTCGCGACGGCGAACAGGTAGTTGAACACCACGAAGAAGACCACCATGGCGACCAGGCTGTGGCGGCGCGCGATGTACCGCCAGCCGGTGACGACCTCCCGCCAGAGCGGCTCCTCCTGCTTGTCGAACAGGGCGTCCGGGAAGCGGACCAGCAGCAGGCAGGTGACGCCGATCAGGAAGGTGGCCATGTCGAACAGCACGACGCCGTGCAGGCCGACCAGGGAGACCAGGACGCCGCCGGCCAGGATGGCCATCATGTCGCCGGCGCCGGTGCCGAGCTGGGCGAGGCCGTTGGCCTGTCCGAGGTAGCGCTTGGGCACCAGCTGGGTGATCGAGGCGAGGTACGCGGGCCGTTGGAAGGCTCCGCAGGTGGAGCCGATGCAGGCCACTACGTAGATGTGCCAGATCTCCAGCAGGTCGGCCCAGAGCAGCAGACCGAGGCTGAGCATGCCGGCGGCGGCCACGGTGTCCGTGGCGATCATGATCTTGCGCCGGTCGACCCGGTCGGCGAGGGCGCCGGCGACCGGCAGCAGCAGGACGGCCGGCAGCACCGCGATGAACGAGATCATCGCGAAGTCGAAGGCCGAGTTGGTCTGCTGGTAGACCCAGACGCCGAGCGCGAAGGTCGACAGGCTGGTGCCGATCATCGAGACGAACTGGCCGATCGCCACCTTGGCGAAGATGCCCAGCTCGGCCCGGGCGGCCGGGCGCTTGACCGCGGCCGGGTCGGAGATCGTGCCGGTGGCGGCGAACTCCGCCAGCACCCGGGCGAGCTCGTCGGCCTGGTGCTTGAGGAAGTAGTGCCCGGCGCGCGGCACGACCGCGAGGTCGACGCGGTCGCCGAAGTGCTCCCACTCGGCGTAGCGCTCCTCGTAGAGCTGGGTGGCGCGGTCCTTCTCGCCGACCACGCACAGGATCGGGGCCCCGATCTTCTCCGGCCGCTCGTCCCCGTAGGCGCGGGTGTAGAAGTCCTCGGCCTGCCGGACGTCGTGGCGCAGTGCCCGGACCAGGAAGTCCTGCTCGGCCTGGTCGTAGACGTCGGTGAAGCCGCCCATGGCGCGCAGGTATTCGAGGTAGCCACGGTTGGACAGCACCCGGTCGCCCGGCATCCGGCGCGCCATCCACTCGGCGAAGCGGCCGGGCAGCCGGGCGGCGGGGAAGGTGCCGCCGAGCGCGAGGCCGCGCAGGTCGACGCCGGCCGCCTCCAGCCGCGAGCCGAGGGCGGTGGCGAGCGCGCCGCCCAGGCAGTGGCCGTAGAGCAGCACCGGGCCGTCGACCTTCTCCAGCACCTGGGCGGTCAGCGTGTCGGCGAGGGTGGCGAGTTCGGCGAGCTCGTCGTCGGGCCGGCTCGGGTCGTGGCCGGGCAGCTCGACGGCGTACAGCCGGTGCCCGTCGGGCAGCGCGTCGGCGAGCGGCTGGAAGGTGATCGGGCTGCCGCCGCCGTAGGGGACGCAGACCACGTTGATCCGGGCGGGGGCGTTGCCGCGGGTGAGCTTGTGCAGCAGGGTGCGCGGGCCCTCGTCGGCGGTGCCGCCGGCCCGGGCGTCGATCAGTGCGGCGAGCTCGCGGACGGTCGGGTGCTGGAAGAGGTCGATGACCGACAGGCCGTCACCGATCAGGCGCACCGCGCGCACGGCGGAGAAGGAGTCGCCGCCGAGGGCGAAGAAGTCGTCGGCGGCGCCGATCTCCCCGGCCTCCAGCACCTGGCGGTAGACGTCGGCGACCGCGTGCTCGGTGTCCGTGGTCAGCTCGCCGCCGCCGGAGACCGGCTGGGCGGCGACCGGCTCGGGCAGCGCGGCCCGGTCGACCTTGCCGTTGGCGTTCAGCGGCAGGGCGTCCAGGACGACCAGGGCGGCCGGGACCATGTAGTCGGGCAGCCGGGTGCGCAGCGCGGCGCGCAGCTCGCCCGGCTCGGGCGCGGCGGACGGGTCGGCGGGCACCAGGTAGCCGACCAGGGAACGGGCGGCGCCCTCGCCGCGGGCGACCACGACGGCCTCGCGCACCTCGGGACGGGCGGTCAGCTCGGCCTCGACCTCGCCGATCTCGACCCGGAAGCCGCGGATCTTGACCTGCTGGTCGATCCGGCCGAGGAACTCGACGGCGCCGTCGGGGCGGCGGCGGACCAGGTCGCCGGTGCGGTAGGCACGGCGGCCGTCCACCTCCAGGAAGCGCTCGGCGGTGAGGTCGTCGCGGCCGAGGTAGCCGCGGGCGACGCCGCCGCCGGAGACGTACAGCTCACCGGGGACGCCGACCGGGACGGGGCGGCGGCGGGCGTCCAGGAGGTGGGCGCGGACGTTGCCGAAGGGCCGGCCGAGCGGCGCGGTGGCCGCGTCGCCGAGGTCGGCGGGCACCGGCGCGCCGAGCATCGAGACGGTGGTCTCGGTGGGCCCGTAGTGGTTGTGCAGCGGCAGGTCGGGCCGGGCGGCCCGGATCCGGTCCACCAGGTCGGGCCGCAGCGCCTCGCCGGCGCAGATCAGCAGCCGGGCGGGGAGGATCGCGCCGAGGCCGGTGCCGAGCGCGGCCAGGCCCTCCAGGTGGCTGGGGACCAGCTTCATGGCGTCGATCCGGTGCTCGGCCACGTAGGCGGCGAAGGCGTCCGGGTCGGTGGCCTGGTCACGGGTCAGCAGGTGCAGGCAGCCACCGCCGGTGAGCGCGCCGAACACGTTGGTGGTGCCGAGGTCGGCGGCGAAGGTGGAGACCAGCGCCCAGTTCCAGCCCTGCTGGTCGCCGCCGATCCGCTCGCGCAGGCCGTGCAGGTAGTTGCGGTAGTTGCGGTGCTCGACGGCGACGCCCTTGGGGGCGCCGGTGGACCCGGAGGTGAAGATGAGGTAGCAGAGGTGCTCGGGGCGGACGTCCGCCGCGGGCGCGTCGGCGCGCTCCTCGCCGTCCGGGACGACCACCGGGAGGTCCCCGGTGAGCCGCTCGCGCAGGTCGTCGGTGGTGACGACGGCGGCGGCCCCGGACGCGTCGAGCAGGGCGTGGATGCGCCCGTCCGGGTAGACCGGGTCGAGCGGCAGGTAGGCGCCGCCGGCCTTGAGGATGCCGAGCATGCCGACGACGAGGGCGGCGGACCGCTCGACCAGCAGGCCGACCGGGCGGTCCGGGCCGACGCCGTGCGCGCGCAGCCGGTGGGCCAGCGCGTTGGCGCGCCGGTCGAGTTCGGCGTAGCTGAGCACGCCGTCGGCGCCGCGCACGGCGGGCGCGTCGGGGGTGCGGCTGGCCTGCTCCTCGACCAGGGCGTGCAGGGTGCCGTCGAGGTCCCAGCCGCGCTCGGTCTCGTCGTCCCAGACGGCGAGCTGCCGCTGCTCGGACGGGGTGAGCAGGGGCAGGTCGGCGAGCGGGCGGTCGGGGCCGGCGGCCATCGCGTCGAGCACCGTGGTGAGGTGGCCGAAGACCCGGCGGACGGTCGCCTCGTCGTACAGCTCGGTGCGCCAGACCAGGTCGGCGGCGAGCTCGCCGCCGGTGTCGACGACGGCGACCGAGAGGTCGAACTTGGCGGTGTCGGTGCCGACCGGCCTCCAGCTGACCTCGTGCCCGGGCAGCTCGGGGCGGGCCTCGGCCTGGTTGTGGACGTTCAGCAGGACCTGGAACAGCGGGGTGTGGGCGAGTTCCCGCTCCAGGCCGAGGGCGTCGATCAGCCGCTCGAACGGCAGGTCCTGGTGGCCGTAGGCGCCGAGGGTGGCGTCCTTGACGCGCTCCAGGAGCTCGCGGACCGTCGGGTCGCCGGAGAGGTCGGTGCGCATCGCCAGGGTGTTGACGAAGCAGCCGACCAGCGGCTCGGTCTCGCTGCGGGTGCGACCGGCGATCGGGGTGCCGACGGTGACGTCCTCGCTGCCGGTGTAGCGGCCGAGGACGGTCTGCAGGGCGGCCAGCAGCACCATGTAGACGGTGGTGCCGGTCTGTTCGGCGAGGGTGCGCACCCGGCGGCTGCGCTCGGCGCCGAGCTCCTCGGTGAACCGGGCGCCCGCGGTGCCGGCGACGGCGGGCCGCGGCCGGTCGGCGGGCACCGTGACGGTGGCGGTGGCGCCGCGCAGGCGCTCCTGCCACCAGGCCTGCTGGCGGTCGAGTTCGGCGGCGAGCTCGGTCTGCTGCCAGTGCGCGACGTCCGCGTACTGGACGGCCAGCGGCTCGAACGCCGGGGCGGCTCCGGCGCGACGGGCGCCGTAGGCGGCGGCGAGGTCGCCGAAGAGCACGCCGATCGACCAGCCGTCGGCCGCGATGTGGTGCAGCACCAGGCTGAGCACGGCGCCGTCGCCGGTGCGCAGCAGGGCGGCGCGCAGCGGCAGGTCGGCGGCGAGGTCGAAGGGCCTGCGGGCCTCGGTCTCCAGCCAGGCGTCCACCCGGTCGGCGGGGACGTCGGCGGTGGTGAGGGTGAACCGGTCGGCGGGCAGGGTCTCGGGGCGGACCTCGCCGTCGACCTCCGGGTAGACGGTGCGGAGCACCTCGTGCCGGGCGAGGACGTCGGTGAGGGCGACGCCGAGGGCGGCCTCGTCGGGCTCGCCGTCCAGGTGGAGGGCGAGCGGGATGTGGTAGGCGGCGCTGTCCGGCTCGTACTGGGCGAGGAACCACATCCGGCGCTGGGCCGAGGAGAGCGGTGCCGGGGTGCCCTCGGGGCGCGGGGCGATGCCGTGGCGGTCGGTGCCGCCGGCCGCGGCCGCCGCCTTGGCGGCCTTGGCCTTGGCGAGGCGGCGGCGCAGCAGTTCCTGCCGTCTGGCGGCGGGATCCGGTTCCGGGACGGTCCCGGCGGTGGGCTGGTCGGTCATGCGGTGGTCTCCCCCGTTCGGGCGCCGGTGTCGCCGGCGGCCGTGCGTGCGTCGGTGGTTCCGGACTCCCCGGAGTTGCCGGTGGTTCCGGATTCGGTGCGGTGGATCACTGGGCGCTCCCGGCGGTCTCGTCGGGGCCGAGGTCGTCGCCGAGGTCGTCGAGGTCGTCGATCTCCTCCAGCAGGCGCTCCTCGACGCGGCGGGCGAGGGCGGCCAGGGTCCGGTCCTCGAAGACGACGCGCAGCGGCAGTTCGGTTTCGAAGGTGTCCCGGATCCTGGCGAGCAGCCGGGTGGCGAGCAGCGAGTGGCCGCCGAGCGCGAAGAAGTCGTCGTGCCGGGAGACCCGTTCGACCTTGAGGACCTCGATCCACAGGTCGGCGAGCAGTTCCTCGCAGTCGCCCTCGGGCGGGGCGCCGGCGCCGCCGAGCTGCGGCACGGGCAGGGCGGCCCGGTCGACCTTGCCGGCCGGGGTCAGCGGCAGGGCGTCGAGCAGGACGAGGCCGGCGGGCACCATGTAGTCGGGCAGCCGCTCGACCAGGGCGGTGCGCAGCGCGTCCTCGGTGAGGCCCGGGGCGACGGCGTAGCCGGCCAGGGCCGGGCCGGCCGGGGTCTCGACGAGCCGGGCGGCGCCCGCGGTCACGCCGGGGACGGCGGTGAGCGCGGCCTCGATCTCGCCCAGCTCGATGCGGAAGCCGCGGAGCTTGACCTGGGCGTCGGCGCGGCCGTGGTACTCCAGGCGGCCGTCGGCGCGGCGGCAGGCGAGGTCGCCGGTGCGGTACATCAGCGCGCCGTCGGTGCGGCCCGGTTCGGGGGTGAACCGCTCGGCGGTCAGGTCGGGCCGGCCGTGGTAGCCGAGCGCGACGCCGGTGCCGGCGATGCACAGCTCGCCGATGCCGTTGACCGGGACGGGCTGCCCGGAGGGGCCGAGCAGGTGCAGCCGGGTGTTGGCGATCGGCGCGCCGAGGGCCACCACGCCGCCGTGGGCAGCGAGTTCGGGGGTGACCTGCTGGGCGGTCGACCAGACGGTGGTCTCGGTCGGGCCGTACAGGTTCCACAGCGCGCGGACCCGGCCGAGGAGCGCCAGGGCGAGGTCGGCGGTGAGCGCCTCGCCGCCGCACAGGGCGGTCAGCCCGGGGTGGCCGTCCCAGCCGGCCTCCAGCAGCATCCGCCAGGTGGCGGGGGTGGCCTGGACGTGGGTGACGCCCTGCTTCTCGATCCAGGCGCCGAGCGCGGCGCCGTCGGTGGCGGTGGCGCGGTCGGCGATCTCCACCCGGGCACCGGTGACCAGCGGCAGCCACAGTTCCAGGCCGGCGATGTCGAAGGTGACGGTGGTGACGGCGGCCATCACGTCCCGCTCGGTGAGGCCGGGTTCGCGGCCCATCGAGGTGAGGAAGTTGACAATCGCGCGGTGCGGCACGGCGACGCCCTTGGGGCGGCCGGTGGAGCCGGAGGTGTACAACAGGTAGGCCGGGTCCTCCGGGCCGACGGTGACGGCCGGCGCGACCGCGGGGGCCGCGGCGTGCTCGGGGCCGTCCACCAGGGCGCTCGCGCGGCCGTGCAGCAGCTCGTCGCCGGCCGTGGCGGTCTCGGCGACCAGCAGGGTGACCCCGGCGTCGTCGAGCACGCCCCGGTTGCGGGCGAGCGGCTGGTCGACGTCGAGCGGCAGGTAGGCGGCGCCGCTGCGCAGCACGCCGAGCAGGGCGGCGGGCAGCAGCCTGCCGCGCCGCACGGCGACGGCCACCAGGCTGCCGGGGCCCGCGCCGCGGGCGGCCAGCAGGTGGGCCAGCCGGTTGGCGGCGGCGTCGAGTTCGGCGTAGCTGAGGGTGCCGTCGGCGGCGGCCACGGCGGGCGCGTCCGGGGTGCGGGCGGCACTGGCGGCGACCAGCTCGTGCAGCCGGGCGTCGGGGACCGGCGCCTCGGTGCGGTTGACCGGCTCCTCCGCCGCGAGTTCGGCGGCGGAGAGCATGGCGAGCTCGCCGAGCGGGCGGTCGGGTTCGGCGACGGCGGCGGCGAGCAGCGCGACCAGGTGGTCGAGTGCCGCGCGCACGGAGCGCTCCTCGTAGCGGGAGGTCCGGAACTCGGCGGACAGCAGCGGGCCGTCGGCCGGGAACTCCAGGAACAGCGAGAGGTCGGTCTTCGCGGTGCTGTTGCACACCTCGGCGACGAACGTCAGGTCGAGGCCGGGCAGTCGCACGCCGGGCACCGGGTGGTTCTGGACGGCCAGCAGCACCTGGGAGATCGGCGAGGCGGTGAGGCCGGCCGAGCCGCCGGAGCGGCGGGCGTGGTCGACGAACGGGTGGCCGCTGTGCTCGGCGGCCTCCAGGACGGTCGGGCGGACCCGGGCGAGCAGTTCGCGGAAGGTGTCGGTGCCGGCCACGTCGAAGCGCAGCGCGACGGTGTTGATCAGCGAGCCGAGCACCGTCTCCAGCTCGGGCACCGGGCGGACGGCGAAGGGGCTGAGCACGGCGACGTCGGTGCGGCCGGTGTAGCGGTGCAGCACGCCGCCGAGTGCGGCGAGCACCGCCATGTAGAGGCTGGCGCCCTCCTGGGCGGCCCACTTCTCGACGCCGCCGACGAGGCCGGCGTCGAGCCGGCGGGCGATCCTCCGGCCGGCGATGTCCTGCGGGTTGGGGTGCGGACGGTCGCCGGGCAGGTGCTGGTCGCCCTCGATGCCGCGCAGCCGCCGGCCCCAGCGCTCGGCGGCCTCGCGGCCGGCCGCGACGTTGAGCTCCTCCCAGCGCGCGACGTCGGACAGCTGGAGCGCGGGCTCGGGCAGTTCGCCGTCCTGGTGGGCGCGGGCGACCTCGGCGAGGAACAGCCCGGCGGCCCAGCCGTCCATCGCGGCGTGGTGCACGGTGAACAGCAGCTCGTGCCGGTCCTCGCCGGTGCGCAGGGCGAGGGCGCGCAGCAGCCGGCCGCCCGGCAGGTCGAGCGGGCGGGCGGCCTCGGCGCGCAGCGCGTCGTCGATCGTCTCCTCGTCGGGCGCCGCGCCGTGCGGCCCGGTGAGGTCGAGCAGCGGGACCTCGACGGTGTAGGGCGGGCGGACGTCGGCGACGACCGGGTCGTGCTCGGTGGGGATCGCGGCCCCGTTCAGGGCGGTGCGCAGCGCCTCGTGGCGGCGGACGACCTCGGTGAGCGCGCGGCCGAGCGCCTCGCGGTCGAGGGCGCCCTCGGCGCGGATCCGCAGCGGCACGTTGTAGAGCGGGGTGTGCGGCTGCATCGACTCGTGCAGCCACAGCTCGTGCTGGAAGTCGGTGGCGCGGGCGGGCAGGTCGGCCCGGCGCCGGGGCGGCTCGACGGAGGCCCGTCCGCCGCCGCCGTTGGCGACCCGCACGGCGAGGGAGGCGACGGTCGGGGCGGCGAAGAACTCGGCGAGCGGCACCCGGGTGCCGAACTCGCGCTCGACCCGGGCGAGCAGGCCGGCGGCGAGCAGCGAGTGGCCGCCGAGGTCGAGGAAGACGTCGTGGACGCCGACCTCCGGCACGCCGAGCAGGCCCTGCCAGAGTTCGGCGATCCGGGTCTCGACGGGGGTGCGGGGGGCGACGAACAGCTCGTGCCCGGCGCGGCTGCGGGCGACCGGGGGCAGCGCCTTGCGGTCGGTCTTGCCGTTCGGGGTGAGCGGCATCGTCTCCAGGACGGCGACGGCCAGCGGCACCATGTAGCCGGGCAGGGCGGCGGCGCAGTGGGCGCGCAGCTCGGCGGGCGTCGGCTCGGCGGCGCCGGCGGCGGGCTGGACGAAGGCGGCCAGGTAGTCGCCGGCCTCGTCGCGCTGGACGACGGCGGCGGCGGACTCGACGGCGGGGTGGGTGGCGAGCACGGCCTCGATCTCGCCGAGCTCGACGCGGAAGCCGCGGACCTTCACCTGGTGGTCGACGCGCCCGTGGTACTCCAGGTCGCCGTCGGGCAGCCGGCGCACCAGGTCGCCGGTGCGGTAGCAGCGCAGGCCGTCGACGTGGACGAAGCGCTCCTCGGTGAGGTCGGGGCGGCCGTGGTAGCCGCGGGCCAGGCCCTCGCCGGAGAGATAGAGCTCGCCGATGCCGCCGTCGGGCACGGGTATCCGCTGCTCGTCCAGGACGTGGCCGAGGGTGCCGTCGAGCGGGCGGCCGATGACCGGCTCGCCGGTGCCGTCGCGGGTGACCAGCGACCAGGTGGAGTAGACGGTGTCCTCGGTGGGCCCGTACAGGTTGTAGAGACGCTCGACCCGGGGCTGGGCGTAGACCTTGTCGGCCAGGTGGCGGGGCAGCGCCTCGCCGGCCAGGTTGACCACGCGCACGGTGCCCGGCAGACCCCCGCCGCCGGGAAGGCCGTCGCCGCGCAGCAGCGCCGCCATGGCGCTGGGCACGGTGTTGACCAGGGTGACCTCGTCCCGGGCGGGCAGCTCGGGCAGGGCCAGGACGTTCTCCGCGACGATGATCGTGCCGCCGACGGAGAGCGGGAGGAACAGCTCGTACACCGAGATGTCGAAGCACACGGAGGTGCCGAAGAGCACGCCGGCGAGGTCGGCGGCGGTGTAGGTGCCGGCGGCCCAGCGGAGCATGGCGTTGACGCCGCGCTGGGTGACCGAGACGCCCTTGGGGCGGCCGGTGGAGCCGGAGGTGTAGAGCACGTAGGCGAGCGCGTCGGTGGTGGCGTCACCGGTGGTGGGGCGCTCGGCGGCCGGGTCGAGCGGGGCGGAGGGGCTCTCGCCGTCGACGTACAGGAGGGTGGCGCCGGCACCGTTCAGCAGGTGCTCGTGGGCGCGGTCGGTGACCACGACGGGGGCCTGCGCGTCGCCGACGACCAGTTCGAGGCGGTCGCGCGGGTACGCCGGGTCGAGCGGCACGTACGCGCCGCCGGCCCGCAGCACCGCCAGAAGACTGACCACGAGGTCCGCCGTGCGCGGTAGGCAGACCCCGACGAGGGTCTCGGCCCGGACACCGGCGGCGGCCAGCCGGCCCGCCATGGCGTCCGCCGCGGCGTCCAGTTCACGGTAGGTCAGCCGGCGCGTGCCGTCGATCACGGCGGTGGCGTCCGGTGTTCGTCTGACCTGCGCGGAAACCAGGGCGGCCAGAGGGGCGGCCGGATCCAGCGGGGGAAGTCCCGTCGAACTCATCACTCTCTCCCGAGGGGTGCTGCTGCATCGACTTGTGGTCGGCGAGAAATGGGCGGTGTGCCCTGGGAGATGGTGGGGTAAAGATCTACGAATCACCAGCACATTTCCGTCACTCGTTCGATATGCCGGAAAGATCACCCCCTTCTCCCCCGTCAGCGGTGCTGAAGCGTGACGGTTCGTTGGCGATTTCTTACAGATTGTCAGTCCCCTCGACGCCCCCTTGGCAGGGTCAGTTCGGACCGCTACGGTTTCGCCAACGGTCCGTCAGCTACGCCACCCGTGCGTCCTGCCGACGCCGCAAGCAGATTTCCGGACTTTACATTGTCCGAGGACAGTCAAACAGATGGGGGGTCATGAGGCTCCGGGGAGGCTCCCGGGAGGCTGCGGACGGGACCGGCGCGGCGGGTACCGGGTGCGCCTCCCACGGTCCGTCACCCGCTGTCCCGGGCGCCTGGGGCACCGGCCGCGTCCCGGCCCCGGTCCGGCGCCCGCCCCCGTCCCGGGCCCCCGCCCACGGCGGTCCGGGACGACCCCGGACCGGACGCCCGGCGCACACCACCCCCACGAGGCGCCAGAATGGACCCATGTCCCGACGCCGTTCCCCCGCCCGCGCCGCCGCGCCCGCCCCGCGCCTGCTGCCGTCCTCGCCCTGCCCCTGCGGCCTGCCCGCCAGCTACGCCGAGTGCTGCGGCCGGCTGCACCGCGGCCAGGCCGCGGCGACCACCGCGGAGGCGCTGATGCGCTCGCGCTACAGCGCCTTCGCCGCCCGGGACGAGGCCTACCTGCTGCGCACCTGGCACCCGGACAGCCGGCCGGACTCGGTGGACTTCGACCCGGGGCTGCGCTGGCTGCGGCTGGAGGTGCTCTCCACCACCGAGGGCGGGCCGTTCCACGCCGAGGGCACGGTGGCCTTCCGCGCCCACTACGCGGACGGGCGGGAGGAGGGCGTCCTCACCGAGCACAGCCGGTTCGTGCGGCACGAGGGCGCCTGGGTGTACCTGGACGCCCTCGCGCTGGACTGACGCCCCCGCGCGGGCCCGTCAGCAGTCGCCCCGGAGGCGACCGCCCCGGAGCCGGCCGCCCTAGAGGTAGTCGTCGAGCCGGGCCAGCGCGAAGCCCTGGGCGGTCACCTCGTCGACCACCTTGCGCAGCAGGTCCGGCATGGTGCCGCTCCACAGGTCGGTGCCGCGGAAGTGGGTGAGGATGATGTCGCCCGGGTGCAGCCGCCGGTCCTCGTAGCGGTACTCGACGCGGTCCGGGAACGCCTCCTCGTTCCACAGCGGCACCGCCTCGATCCCGCAGGAGGCGGCGGCCCGCAGGGTGTCCTCGTTGTACTCGCCGTACGGCGGGCGGAACAGCCGCGGGCGGGTGCCGATCTGCTCCTCCAGCTGGTCCTGCTGGCGGCAGATCTCCTCGCGCTGGGTGCCGTACCCGAGCACCTTGAGGTTGCGGTGGTTGATGGTGTGGTTGTTCACCGCGTCGCCCTGCGCGGCGAGTGCGCGGAAGTAGCCGTAGTCGGGGCGGGCCAGGTAGTCGGCGACGAAGGTCGACAGCGGGATGCCCAGCTCGGCCGCCATCCGGTTGAACTCCGGGTCCTTCTCGGCGCCGTCGTCCACGGTCAGGAAGACGATCCGCTCGTCGGTGGGCACCCGGTAGACCACCGGCGGCACCCCGTCCGCGAGCTTCACCCCCGGGGCGGCGACCAGCTCGGGCCGGCTCGCCGGGCGCGGCGGGGCCGGCAACGGCGGCCGCGCCAGGCCCCAGCGCGCCGCGGTCTCCAGCACCGCCCTGGCGGCCTCCGCCCGGCGGGCCACCGCCTCGCTGCTGGTCTCCTCCTCCGCCCGGGCCGGCCCCGGCAGCACCACCGGCACGACGGGAGGGCGCGGCACGCCGCGGTCCGCCGCCGCGCTCGCCCCGGTGCGCCCGGCCTGGTGCACCTCCCCGCCCCCGCCGGGGCCGCCGCAGCCCGCCACCGCGGCGGCCAGGCACACCACGGCGGCCAGCCCGTTCCGTCCCCACCCGCGCCTCCGCCCCGCCAACCCCCCACTAGTACGACTATCTGATGACCTGTCCATAGCCCCACTGCTCCCCCGCCACGCCGGTCACCCAATCCCCCCGTCACCCGCCCGGCCGACCGGCGGCGGGATGATCGAAAACGGCTCGCGGCAGGAGCGGCGGGCGCCCGATAATGCGCCCATGACGATCAGCACGCAGCGATGTACGACCGAACCCTGGGCGATCGCGCCCGCCGACGTCGGGTCCGCGGAGTCCCTCGCGCTGCTGCGCGACTACTACATCGACGTGGCCAACAGCTACTACCGGCTGCACCTCGGCCGGGAGGGCACGCCCGAGGAGATCGAGACCGGCCTCGCCGGCTCGCCCAGCGACGACCTCGCGCCGCCCACCGGCGTCTTCCTGCTCGGGCGCTACGGCGGCGAGGCCGCCGGCTGCGCCGGACTGCGGGTCGTCGACGCCGCCACCGTCGAGCTGACCCGGGTCTACATCCGCCCGGCCCGGCGCGGCACCGGCGGCGGAGCGCGGCTGATGGCCGCCGTCGACGCGGCGACACGGGCGCTCGGCGCCGAGCGGATCGTGCTGGACACCCGGCTCGACCTGGTGGAGGCCCGCGCGCTGTACACCCGGCACGGCTACCGGGAGATCCCCGCCTACACCGACCGCCGCTACGCCGAGGTCTGGTACGCCAAGGATCTCGCCCGTGCAGACCGTTGAGCTGCTCTGCGACCCTCCGCTCGACCGCGCCGTGCGCGCGGTCTGGCAGCAGCTCGCCGACGGCGGGGTGGACAGCCTCGCCCACAACCCGCACCCCGGCCACCGCCCCCACCTCACCCTGGCCGCCTGCGCCCGGATGCCCGCCGGGGCGGCCGACCGGCTCGACGAACCCCTCGCCGACGCCCTGCCGCTGACCGTCCGGCTGACCGGTCTGCTCTCTTTCTCCGCCCGCAGCAAGCGCCGGGTGCTCAGCTGGTCGGTCGTCCCGACGGTCGAGCTGATGCAGCTGCACCACCGGGTCTGGGAGGTCCTGGAGCACGCCGAGTACCCCGACCCCCACTACGTCCCCGGCCGCTGGTCCCCCCACCTCGGCCTCACCCGCCGCCTCCCCCCGGACGCCGTCACCCTCGCCCACACCCTCCTCGGCCGCCACCCCGACCTCACCGGCACCCTCGACACCGCCCGCACCTTCGACACCGACACCCAGCACCCCCGCCCCCTGGGCCCCGCCACCGACCGACACACCCGGCCGTAGACCACCACGACCCCACCCGAACCGCCGCCCTCCTGCCGGGCCCCCTCCCCCTCGCCCACCCCCCTCCACGGCCACCACCCTCGACACCGACACCCAGCACCCCCGCCCCCTGGGCCCCACCACCGACCGACGCACCCAGCCGTAGACCACCACGACCCCACTCGAACCGCCGCCCTCCTGCCGGGGCGAGCGTCGGTCTCGATCAGACCGGACGCGGCCGCAGCGCAGTCCGTGCGGTGAGGCGCCTCCCGGCCACCGGGCCGGGGGCGCGCATGCCCCGGCGTCCGCGGACCCGGCCCGGGCCACAAGGCACGCCCTCGGGCCTCTCCCGGACCGTCTCGGACCTGTGGGGGTCTCCCCAGCCTTCGGCCTGGGGTACCCCAGGCGTGCGTGCACCGGCGGTCCAAAGGCGGGGCCACCTCCAGACCGGAGACCGAGGGCGTAAGCGCCCCAGCGACGACCGCCTGACGCGATCCGAACGACAGGGCGAGCCCACGTCTTACGGACCGGGCCGGACGAGACCGCAGCGCAGTCCCTGCAGTGCGGCACCCCCGGCCCGGGCCACAAGGAACGCCCCCGGGCCTCTCCCGGACCACGTCGGACCCGTGGGCGCCTGCCAGGGGTACCCCCAGGCGCGCGTGCATGGGCGGTCCGGAGGCGGGGCCACCTCCGGACCGGAGACCGGGGCGTGCCAGGCCGGACGAGACCGCGGCAGAGTCCCTGCGGTGCGGCACCCCCGGCCCGGGCCACAAGGCACGCCCTCAGGCCTCTCCCGGACCACGTCGGACCCGTGGGCGTCGGCCTGGGGCACCCCAGGCCTGCGTGCACCGGCGGTCCGGAGGCGGGGCCACCTCCAGACCGGAGACCGGGGCGTGCGCACCCCGGCGACGACCGCCTGACCCGATCCGAACGACAGGGCGAGCCCACGTCCTACGGACCAGGCCGGACGAGACCGCGGCAGAGGCACGCTGGGGCACCTCCCCGCCGGAGGGCGGACCCGGCCTGGGCCCGCAGGGTGCGCCCTAGCCGCGCAGGGCGGCGGCCAGTTCGACGAGGTCGGGCGGGGCGGCGCCGGGGCGGGTGACGGTGAGGGTGGCGGCGGTGGTGGCGCGGAGGAGGGCGGTGTCGAGGTCGGCGCCGGTGTGGCGGGCGTGCAGGAGGGCGGCCGTGAAGGCGTCACCGGCGCCGACGGTGTCGGCGACCTCGACGCGGCGGGCCGGTGCCTCCGCGTGGCGGCCGTCGGCGGTGAGTGCGAAGGCCCCGGCGGGCCCGCGGGTGACCGCGACGGTGGCGGGGCCGAGGCCGAGGCAGTGGCGGGCCGACTCCTCCGGGGTGCGGTGGGGGTAGAGCCAGGCGAGGTCCTCGTCGCTGGCCTTGACCAGGTCGCTCAGCGCCACGCAGCGCTCGACCCGGCGGACGGCCTCGGCGTGCTCGCCCATCAGCGCGGGCCGCACGTTCGGGTCGTAGCTGACGGACGCCCGGCCGCGCCAGCGCTCGACCAGGGCGAGCACGGCCGCCGCGCCGGGCTCCGTGACGGCGGCGATCGAGCCGAGGTGCAGGTGTCCCGGCGGGAAGGGCAGCGCGAACGGCGGGAGGGTCCAGCCGATGTCGAAGGTGTAGTGCGCCCGCCCGCCGGCATCCAGCCGCACCACCGCCGAGGGGGTGCGCGGGCCGCCGTCCCCGCCCGCCGGCTCGCGCAGCAGCGTGACGCCGGCCGACTCCAGGTGGGCGCGGATCAACCGGCCGTACGGGTCGTCGGCGAGTTCGGTGAGCAGCGCGACCGGCTCCCCGAGCCGGGCCAGGCCGTACGCGACGTTGGCCGGGCTGCCGCCGGGGTGGACGGTGTCGGGCGCGCCGTCGGTGCGGACGACGTCGGCGACACATTCGCCGATCACCACGAAGTGCGGGCTGGTCACGGGTTCGCTCCTGCCGGTCCGGTGCGCCGGCGGGGGCTGCGGGCGGCCGGCGCGGCTGCCCAGCCTACGAGGCGGGGCGCGGCGGCACGGTGCGCGGGCATGAGAGTACGGCCGCCGGTCCTGGCCAGGCGCTCCGGCGGCCGTGGCCCCGTCCGTCAGGGGGCGGAGCTCTTCGAAGGTATGACACTGCGCAGCCGTCCGGCTACCACAATGGGCCGTCCGGGGGACGCCGCGTGTCGCCCGGACTGTCGGAGCCCTCTGCTACGGTCCGTGCCCGGAGGATCGCTCACCGGAAGCAGGTCCGTTCGACACGAGACGAGGTGACCGCTGTGCCGCCCGGACACCGTCCTGTCCTCGCCACCGCGCTCGCGCTGGCGGCGCTCCCGCTCGCGCTGACCCCGGCGGCCGGCGCCCCCGCCGCCGGCCTCGCGGGCGCACCGGGCACCGGGGACCCCGTGTTCCCCTCGCTCGGCACCACCGCCTACGACGCGCTCGCCTACGACCTCGCGTTCGACTACCGCCCCGCCACCCGCACGGTGGACGGCACCACCGTGCTGACCGCCCGCGCGCTGACCCGGCTGACGGGCCTGGAGCTGGACGCGCTGGGCCTGGACGTGCACGCCGTCCGGGTCGACGGGCACCCGGCCGGGTTCCGGGCGCACGGCGAGAAGCTGACCGTGCTGCCGGCCCGGCCGGTGCGGGCGGGCGCCGTGCTGCGGGTGGAGGTGGAGTACAGCGCCGACCCCCGCGCCGCCCTGCCGCACACCGGCTGGGTGGTGACGCCCGACGGCTTCGCGGTGGCCGGGCAGCCGGACGGCGCGCACACCGTCTTCCCCTGCAACGACCGGCCGGGCGACAAGGCCCGCTTCCGGATCGCCGTCACCGCGCCGGACGACCTCCTCGGCGTGGCCAACGGACGGCTCACCGCCACCGAGCCGCACCCGGACGGCACCACCACCCGGCGCTACGTCTCGCGCGAGGCGATGGCGACCGAGCTGCTGCAGGCCTCGGTGGGCCGCTACACGGTCCGCGAGCGCGGCGGCCCGGACGGGCTGCCGCTGCGCGACGTCGTGCCCACGGCGCGCGCCACGGACCTGGAGCCGGCCCTGGCCCTGACGCCCGGCCAGCTGGCCTGGGCGGAGCAGCACCTCGGACGGTTCCCGCTGGAGACGTACGGGCTGCTGCCCGCCGACACCGACGACCCGGCGGCGTTCGGCTTCACCGGGCTGGAGACGCAGACGCTGACGCTCTACAAGCCGGACTTCCTGCGCGGGCCGGAGCGGACGATCGGCTCGCACATGATGCACGAGTTGGTGCACTCCTGGTTCGGTGACAGCGTCACCCCGGGGACCTGGGCCGATCTCTGGCTGAACGAGGGCCATGCCGACCTCTACGGCTTGATGTACCGCTACGAGCGCGGCTGGCCGGACTCCGGCGGCTCGACCACGCTCACCGACCGGATGCGCAGGGTCTACGCCCAGGGCGACCAGTGGCGCCACGACTCCGGCCCGGTGGCCGTGCCGACCGCCGCGACGCTGTTCGACAGCCAGCGGTACACCGGCGGCGCGCTGGTGCTGTTCGCCCTGCGGGAGCGGGTCGGGGCGGAGGTGTTCGACCGGATCGAGCGGGCCTTCCTGGACCGTCACCGCCACGGCACCGCCACCACCGCCGACTTCCTGCGCACGGCCGACGAGGTCTCCGGGCAGCCGCTGGGCGACTTCCTGCGCGAGTGGCTCTACGGCGAGCGGACCCCGCCGATGCCCGGTCACCCCGACTGGACGGTGGACCCGGTGGATCCCGGCGCCGCCGAGCGGACGGGAGGTGGGCCGCGCGGATCGGGGACGCTCTGACGGAGGGCGCCGGCGGGGTTCTCCGGGGCCGCCCGGGCGGGGCGTGGTGCGGACGGCGGGCGGCGGGCGGGCCGTCCCGCCCGGCGCGCCCTGCCGGTGCCCCCGGGCGCCCCGCGCGCGCCCTTGGCG
>NZ_JBHYUU010000169.1:0-17653 GCF_042749955.1 Kitasatospora sp. NPDC059462
GGGTGTGGGCCGGGTGGCGGGACGACGACGCGGCGCGGGCCCGGCGGTCAGCCGCCGATGGCCCGGAGGATCGGGCCGCCCAGGGTGCCGAGCCAGCCGGCCAGCGCGGATATCGGCCCGATCAGGCCGGTCCCGGCGGCGACGAGCGCGCCGGCCGAGCTGAGCAGGCGGGTGACCCGGGTGAGCCGGCTCGCCACTTCCTCGCGGTCCGGCTCCGGGCGGGCGACCTCGGTGTCCAGCGCGTCGAGCTCGGAGCGGACCTCGGGCGCCACGGCGCCGGGCAGCGGGGCCCGCTCCACGGCGGCGCGGAGCTCCTCGACGAGATCCCGCACGTCCTGCCCGCCGGCCGTGAGGTGGCCGCTCTGGCCGCCGTGGACGACCTGGTTCCCGGCGACGTTGTTGACGACGCCGCCCTGCTGGCTGCCGATGTTGAAGACCATGACGCTCCCTTCGCCGGGGACCCGGGCCGCCTCAGCCGGACGGCGACGGGTCCGGGTTGAGCCGGCGCTCCTCGTCCTTCTCGTACCGGTGCTGGCGGATCACGGCCCGGATCATCACCGCGCCGCCGACCAGCAGCAGCACCACTCCGGCCACCCCGATCACGATGCCGGCGTTGTGCGCGATGTGCCCGATCCGCTCGGCCAGGGTGTCCGGGTTGGCCCCCTCCCAGCCGAGGTAGGCGCTGCCGACCACCGCGAGCACCAGGCCCGTGACCAGCACGTGCCGGGCCCAGAGCCGGGTGGCGGCCATCTTGCGGAAGAAGGTCTCGCGGCGGGCCACTGCGAGGTGGTCGTCGCGGTAGATGTAGTTGACCTGGTCCCGGCCGATGTTGCTGAGGTTCCCCTCCGCGATCTGCCGGTCGACGTCGTAGTGGGAGGCCGCGTCGTAGGTGTTCCGGCCGACGTCGTCGACCTTCGGCTCCGCCCGCTGCGGACCGGCGTCGAACGGGGGCTGCGCCGTCCCCTCGTGCCGGGGGGCCTTCGGGGGCGGGACGTTCAGGCTCGGCAGCGGTGTCAGGGGCGCCCGCTCCTGCTGCGGCGGGGGCGGCCCCACGACCGGGGGCGACGGCGGGGGCGGCTCGGACGGGGCGGCCGGTCCGGGCCAGGCGGGTCCGGGCGGCTTCTCGGGCCGGCCCCGTTCCGGCGGGGCCGTCTCCACCCGCGCCGCCGCGTGCACGGGCTGCGGGACCGGGTGCGCGGCCGGCTTCGGAGGTGGCTCCCGGGCGGGATCCCGCGCGGCCCCGGCGTGCCCGCCGAAGGCCGCCGGCGCCTCGGCCGTGACCAGGGCCGTGCCCGCCGGCTCGCGGGCGGAGACCGGCGCCCCGGCGATCTCGGTCACCGCGGCCGTCGGCTCCTCGTAGTGCACCTCCAGCGGGCCGAAACTCAGAACGTCCCCGGTGTGCAGGATCTGCTGCCCGAGGACGCGGTGGCCGTTCAGCTTGGTGCCGTTGGTGGAGCTCAGGTCTTCCACGGTGGTGTGCCCGCCCGCCCACCACACCACGGCGTGGCGCCGGCTGAGCAGCGGGTCCACCAGTTGCAGCCGGCAGGCGGAGTCCCGGCCGACCAGTAACGGTTCGTAGTCGAGTTCGTACACCTGGCCTCGGAGCCGGTCAGGGCCGTCGACGATCAGACGGGGTAAGGCCTGATCCTGCGAGGGCGGGCTCATGGCACGACCTCCTACCGGGGTGCGACCGGTGGAATCCGGTGGGCCGCCGGGGGCGGTGAAAACGCCTCGCCGCCCGCCGGCTCGAATGCGTTCACTTCCAGTAAAGGCCACTTCGGGCCCGGAGCACACCCCTGTCCGGTCATTGCTCCCGACCCGATGGCCGACGGGCCCGCCGTTGCGGGCCCGGGGTCGGCAGCTGACGGCCCGCAGGACACGTCCGGGCCGCGGGGCCGGCCGACGGAGCGGTACGATGAGAGCACTGTCCGTGACGGTCGGGAGGTCTCCCATGAGTGTGACGAACCGGTACCGGGACGCCTGGGAGGGCTTCTGGCGCGACGCGCCCGAGGGCGAGGGCTCGGTGATCTGGGACGCCGAGCCGGCCCTCACCGCCGAACGCCACCTCGCCCTGTTCGCGCCCCACCTGGCCGACCCGGAGCTGCCGCTCGTCGACCTCGGCTGCGGCAACGGCACCCAGACCCGCTTCCTCGCCGGCCGCTTCGCCCGCGTCCTCGGCGCCGACCTGTCCGCCGCCGCCGTCGAGCTCGCCCGGCGCTCGGACCCGGGGGAGCGGGCCGCCTACCTCCGGCTGGACGCCACCGACCCGGCGGCGGTGCGGGCGCTGCACCGGCGCCTCGGCGACGCGAACGTGTACCTGCGCGGCGTGATCCACCAGAGCGAGCCGGCCGACCGCGCCCCGGTCGCCGAGGCGGTCGCCACGCTGCTCGGCACGCACGGCCGGGCCTTCCTCGTCGAACTGTCCGAGGCGGCCAAGGGCGTCCTCGGCGACCTCGCCCGCGACCCGGCCGGCCCGCCCCCGAAGCTGCGCCCGGTGTTCGCCCACGGCCTGGCCCCGGCCGAGGTCGCCGACGCGTCCTTCGGCGAGCTCCTCGGCGCGGCCGGTCTGACCGTCCTCGCCTCCGGTGAGCTCCCGCTGTCCACCACGGAGTTCGCCTCCGGAGGCGAACGGATCGAGCTGCCCGCGCACTGGGCGGCCGTCGCCCCGGACGGCGCGCGGCCGTCCTGAGCCGTACGCGGCCGTCCTGAGCCGCGCCCGGCACGGCGCCCCGGTGGGCCGCGCCGGTGAACCGCGGGGCGGGTCCGGCACGTCCCTTCTGGCATGACCGTTCTGCTGCCCCTCCCACCGTCCCGCCTCGCCGCGCGGCCCGCCCGCGCGGCGATACCCACCGCCCTCGCCCGGCGGTCCGGGTGAGGGCCCCGGGCCTCGGCGCCCTCGGCGGGCGCACGGGGTACGCGGCGGTCGCGCTGGCGGTGGTGGCCGCCGTGACGGCGGGCCTGCTGTGGTGGAAGCCGTGGGTCGCCGAGAAGCCGTCGTCCAAGCCGCTGGCGTTCACGACGGCCGCCGGCGGCACCGCGCAGTTCGGGACCGGCGGGAAGCTCTACCGCTACAAGGTCCGGGCGGAGGACGGCCTCAAGATCGGGCCGGACCAGTTCGCCGCCGAGGTGGACAAGGTCCTCGGCGATGTGCGGCGCGGCTGGGCGGCGGGCGGCGGCTGGTCGTTCCAGCGGGTGGCCGCCGACCCGGTGGACTTCACCGTCTACCTCGCCACCCCCGGTTCCACCGACCGGATCTGCGGCCAGTACGGGCTGGACACCGGCGGCTGGGTGAACTGCGCCGCGAACCGCCAGGTCGTCATCAACCTCAAGCGCTGGACCGAGCTGTCGGAGTTCTACACCGGACAGCCCGAGGAGTACCACGCCCTCGCCGTCAACCACGAGGTCGGGCACATCCTCGGACAGGGCCACGTCGACTGCCCCGGCGCGGGGGCGCCCGCCCCGGTGATGATGCAGCAGATCAAGGGACTGCACGGCTGCGTGCCGAACGGCCGGCCGTTCGGCGAGGACGGCACCCTGCTGACCGGCCCGCCGCTGCCCGTCGCCACGCCCCAGCCGTGACCGCGCCCCGGCCGTGACCGCGCCCCGGCCGACGGCCCGCCGGGCCGGTGCCCCGCCCGGCGGGCCGTGCGCCCCGCGCTACACCCCGGCCCGGTCGGCGGCCTGCCCCGCGCCCTGCGGCAGCCCGGCGTCCAGGGCGCGCAGGATGTCCTCGACGCTCTGCTTGGCGTCGCCGAAGAGCATCGCGCTGTTCTCCCGGAAGAACAGCGGGTTCTGCACCCCCGCGTAGCCGGAGGCCATCGAGCGCTTGAACACGATCACCTGCTCCGCCTCCCAGACCCGCAGCACCGGCATGCCGGCGATCGGGCTGGCCGGGTCGTCCATCGCGGCCGGGTTGACGGTGTCATTGGCCCCGATGACCAGGACGACGCCGGTGGCGGAGAGGTCGTCGTTGATCTCGTCCATCTCCAGGACGATGTCGTAGGGCACCCTCGCCTCGGCGAGCAGCACGTTCATGTGGCCCGGCAGCCGCCCGGCGACCGGGTGCACGCCGAAGCGCACCTCCACACCGCGCTCGCGCAGCCGCCGGGTGAGCTCGGCGACCGGGTGCTGCGCCTGCGCCACCGCCATGCCGTACCCGGGCGTGATGACGACCGACTTGGCCTGCGCCAGCTGCCGGGCCGCCTCCTCGGCGTTCACCTCCCGGTGCTCGCCCTGCTCCCCGCCGCCGCCCGACGGGGCCTCGATGCCGAAGCCGCCGGCGATGACGGACAGGAAGGAGCGGTTCATCGCCCGGCACATGATGTACGACAGATAGGCACCCGAGGAGCCGACCAGCGCGCCGGTGACGATGAGCAGGTTGTTGTCGAGCAGGAACCCGGCGGCCGCCGCGGCCCAGCCGGAGTAGCTGTTGAGCATCGAGACGACCACGGGCATGTCGCCGCCGCCGATCGAGGCGACCAGGTGCCAGCCGAGCGCGAGGGCGAGCACCGTCACCGCGATCATCAGGCCGAGGCCCGGGCCGACCGTGAACCAGACCGTCAGCGCCACGAACGCGCCCAGCGCGCCGATGTTCAGCGCGTTCTTCCCGGGCAGCATCAGCGGGCGCGAGGCGATCCGCCCGGAGAGCTTGAGGAAGGCGACGATCGAGCCGGTGAAGGTGACCGCGCCGATGAAGATGCCGATGAACACCTCGGCGTGGTGGATGGTCAGCAGGTCGGCGGAGACGGCGCTCTGGGCCGCGCCGTGCGCCTCGACCTCCAGGTAGCTGTTCCAGCCGACCAGCACCGCGGCCAGGCCGACGAAGCTGTGCAGGACGGCGATGAGCTCCGGCATCTGTGTCATCTCGACCTGCCGCGCCCGCCACAGCCCGATCACGCCGCCCAGCGCCATCGCGAGGAGGATCAGGGCGACGGCGCCGGCGGTGATGCTCCGCGACGCCACCACGACGGTCGCAACCAGGGCGAGGGCCATCCCGGCGATGCCGTAGACGACGCCGGCGCGCGAGGTGCGGTGCTGGGAGAGTCCGGCCAGGCTGAGGATGAACAGCAGGGCGGCGACGAGGTCCGCGGCGTGGGCCGCCGTTGTGGAGGTCATCGGTCTCAGCGCCTTTCGGGGGACGTCGAGAACATGCTCAGCATGCGGCGGGTGACGGCGAAGCCGCCGAAGATGTTGACGCTCGTCAGCAGCAGCGCCACGAAGGACAGCACGGTCACCAGGGTCCGCTCGTGCCCGATCTGCAGCAGGGCGCCGATCACCACGATCCCGGAGATCGCGTTGGTGACCGACATCAGCGGGGTGTGCAGCGCGTGGTGGACCTTGCCGATCACGTAGTAGCCGATCACCACGGCGAGCGCGAACACCGTGAAGTTCCGGGCGAGTTGCGCCGGAGCGAAGCCGACCAGCAGGAACAGCGCCAGCATCCCCGCGCCGATCAGGCCGAACCGGGCCGCCGGGGTGAGCCGGGGCCGCCCGGGCTCCGTGCCCGCGCCGGCCGGTGCGGCGGGCGCCGCGGGGGCGGGGGCGGGTGCGGCGGAGACGGCCACGGGCGGCGGCGGCCAGGTGACCTCGCCCGCGCGGGCCACCGTCACCGCCCGCTGCACCACGTCCTCGAAGTCCAGCACCAGCCGGCCGTCCTTGGCCGGCGTCAGCAGCTTCAGCAGGTTCACCAGGTTGGTGCCGAACAGCTGCGAGGCCTGGGCCGGCAGCCGGGAGGCGAGGTCGGTGTAGCCGATGAGGGTGACGCCGTTGCCGGTGACCACGGTCCGGCCGGCCACCGTGCCCTCGACGTTGCCGCCCTGCGCGGCGGCCATGTCGACGATGACGCTGCCCGGTTTCATCGCCGCCACGTCCGCCGCCGTGAGCAGCCGGGGGGCCGGCCGGCCGGGGATCAGCGCGGTGGTGACCACGATGTCGACGTCCCGCGCCTGTGCGTGGTAGAGCTCGGCGGCCGCCCGGTCGTAGTCGGCCGAGGTCGCCCTGGCGTAGCCGTCGGTGCTCGCCTCCTGGGCGACGTCCACCGCCAGGTACTCGCCGCCCAGCGACCTGACCTGGTCGGCGACCTCGGGCCGGGGGTCGGTGGCGCGGACCACGGCCCCCAGGCTGGAGGCGGCGCCGATCGCGGCGAGCCCGGCCACGCCCGCCCCGGCGACCAGGACCTTCGCCGGGGGCACCTTGCCGGCGGCCGTCACCTGGCCGGTGAAGAACCGCCCGAACGCGTGGGCCGCCTCGATCACCGCCCGGTAGCCGGCGATGTTCGCCATCGAGCTGAGCACGTCCATCGACTGGGCCCGGGAGATCCGCGGCACCGCGTCCAGCGCGAGCGCGGTGACCGGGCGCGCGGCCAGCGCCGCCAGCAGCTCGGGGTGCTGCGCCGGGGCGAGCAGCCCGATCACGGTGGCGTCCTCGCGCAGCCGGGCCAGCTCGGCGGCCGAGGGGGCGTTGACCTTGAGGACGACGTCGGCCGCCCAGGCGTCGCCGGTCTCCGCGCCGGCCTCGGTGTAGGCCTCGTCGGTGAAGCCGGAGGCCGCGCCCGCCCCGGACTCGACCACGACCCGGTAGCCCAGGGCGAGGATGCCCCGGACCGTCGACGGTGTCGCGGCGACCCGGGTCTCCCCGGCGGTCGACTCGGCGACCACGCCGATGCGCTGCGGTGGGTGGTGCGTGGAGCCCTGTGCAGTCATCACTCGTGCCTCTCTGATCGGAGGAACCGTTGACGGCGGGATCCGCCCTTCCGAGGAGTCTCGCTCCCCCGGGGGCAGGAACCTACCCAACACGGCCCCGCGAAGCGACAGTGCCTACCCGTGATGTGCTTCACCGGTTCGGGTCCGGACGGGTTCAGAACCCCAGGGCGGCGGCCCCGTCGCGCAGCAGGGCGAAGGCCGTGGCCGTTTCGTCGGCGGCGATCCGGCCGACCTCCTCGACGTCCTGACCGTCGGCGAGCCGGGTCCAGACGGCGCGGGCGAGCACCTGGCGGACGGCCACGTACTGGGCGGCGAGCAACCGGGCCGCCATGCCGCCGTCCGGGTCCAGGGCCTCGGTGAGCGCCCGGCTGTCGGCGGCGAGGTAGTCCACCAGGTGGGCGGAGAGGCTGGGGGTCTCGTAGACCAGCCGGAGGAAGGCGATCGCCTGGGGGTGGGCGGTCATGCCGGTGCTGGGGTCGTGGTCCGCCAGCCCGTCCAGGCGGTGGCGCTCCAGCGCGTCCAGCGGGGTGACGCCGGCGGGTCGGTCCCGCACCACCCGTCCGGCCTCGCCGAGGTGGTCGGCGAAGCGGTGCAGGACGAGCTCCTCCTTGCTGGCGAAGTAGCGGAAGAGGGTCGGCTTGGAGACCTCGGCGGCGGCGGCGATCTCGGCCACCGAGACCTGGTCGAAGCCGCGGGTGAGGAAGAGGGCGATGGCGGTGTCGGCGATGGCCTGGCGGGTGCGCTGCTTCTTCAGGGTGCGCAGGCCCGGGTCGGTGTCGTGCTCGGGGGACTCCATGGGCCAAGCATAACCCAGGAATGTTTGTTACTCGGTTGCATTGGTTACCTGGTTGCTGTTCCATGGAGGGGTATCGACGACCGGAAGGGGCGGGACACATGACGACCGTGGTGATCACGGGGGCGGGACCGACCGGACTGACCCTGGCCTGCGGACTGGCCCGGCAGGGCGTGGCGGTGCGGGTGATCGACCGGGCGGAGCGCTTCCCGGTCGGCTCGCGGGGCAAGACCCTCAACCCGCGCAGCCTGGAGGTCCTGGCGGACCTCGGCCTCGGCGAGCGGCTGGCGGCCGCGGGCCGCACCCACCTGCCGTTCCGCAAGTACTTCGACGGCGAGTTCGTCAACGAGACGGAGCCGTTCGCCGGTGCCCGGGCGACCGGCACCACCCCGTACCCGGCGAGCCTGTGGCTGCCGCAGACCCGGGTGGAGCGGCTGCTGCGCGAGCGGCTCGCCGAGCACGGGGTGCGGGTCGAGCTCGCCACCGAACTGGTGGACCTGCGGCAGGACGGCGCCGGGGTGGAGGTCCGGCTCGCCGACGGCGGGCGGATCGCCGCCGAGTACCTGGTCGCCTGCGACGGCGGGCGCTCCACGGTGCGCAAGCTCCTCGGGATCCCCTTCGTCGGCGACGGCGACCCGGAGCCGGTGATGGTCTGCGGCGACGTCGAGGTCGAGGGGCTGGACCCGGCCGCCTGGCACCAGTGGTTCGGGCCCCGGGGCGCGTTCATGCTCTGCCCGTTCCCCGGCACCCGGCGCTGGCAGCTGCAGTCGAGCCCCGAGACGGACGCCGACGGCCGGCCGGTCGCGCCGTCGCTGGAGAGCTTCCAGCGGCTGGCGGCGCTGCACACCGGCCGCGCGGACCTCCGGCTCGGCAACGCCACCTGGCTGTCCACCTGGCGGGTCAACGTCCGGATGGCCGAGCGCTTCCGCGAGGGACGGGTCCTCCTCGCCGGGGACTGCGCGCACGTCCACCCGACGGCCGGCGGGCTCGGCATGAACACCGGGATCCAGGACGCCTGGAACCTCGCCTGGAAGCTCGGCCACGTGCTGCGCGGGTTCGCCGCCCCGGGACTGCTGGACACCTACCAGGAGGAGCGGCTGCCGGTCGCGGCCTGGACGCTCGGCGTCACCAGCGCCGGCATGGCGGCCGTCACCGCGGGGATCAGCACCCCCGGCACCGGCGTCGAGGCCGGGCGGGTGGGCGAGCTCACCGGCCTCGCGGTGAGCTACCGGGGGAGCAGCCTGGCCGTCGACCGGGCCGGGGAGGATCCGGCCGCCGATGTCCCGGCCGGGGCCGTCCGGGCCGGAGACCGGGCGCCGGACAGCCGCTACCACGGGCCCGACGGCGCGCCGGCCCGCCTGTTCGACCGCTTCGCCGGCGACCACTTCACCCTGCTGGGCCTCGGGCCGGGCGCCCGGCCCGGGCCGGACGGACTGCCCGGCCACGTCCGCCCGGTCGCGATCGACGACCCCGACGGCGCGGTCCGCCGGGCGTACGGGATCACCGGTGAGGCCCTGGTCCTCGTCCGGCCGGACAACCACATCGCCCTGACCGCCCGGCCGGACGACCACGAGGCGGTGCTCGGCTACCTGGCCGGGCTCGGCAGGTAGCGGCGCGTCAGGGGCGGGGCCGGACGGTCATGCCCGGCCGCCGCCGGTGGACCGTCAGGTAGACGGCGCCCTCCGGTCCCGCCGACACGCCGCGCGCCGCGCCGTGGGGCACGAGTCGCAGCACACCCGGCTCCAGCGCGTGCGCGACGCCGCCGCACCGCAGCGTGCCCTGCCCGGCGATCCCGAGCACCAGCACGTCCAGGTCCGGTTCGACGTGCTCGGCCACCGACGCGCCGGGCCGCAACCGCACCACGTTGGCGTCCAGTTGGCGCTCCGCGCCGGTCAGCCGCCACAGCGCCCCGGCCTGGTCGGCGGCCGCCTCGCGCAGCAGTGCGTCCAGGACCACGCCCTCGCCGAGGGCCTCCGCATCCGTCATGCCGGACATCATCGCACCGGTGCCCGGCGGTTCCGGGCGAGGCGGCCCCCGTCGTCCACGGGGGCCGCCTGCGGGCGGGCCGGTGCGATCCGGCCCGGCTCCCGCTAGCGCCCCGCCGTCTCCGGGGCGGGCAGGGTGACGGGAAGGCCGGCCTCGATGCGCTCCAGCAGGCGGCCCCCGTGGACGCCGGGGGTGTCGAAGTGGCGCAGGGCGTCGCCGTCGTCCTCGCCCTCGACGCGCAGCACCTCGGGCACGAGCACGCTCGCGGCGGCGGCCGGCGGGGCCGCCAGGTCGGCCGCCAGGTACGCGGGCGCCAGCACCGGGCCGTGCAGGGTGCCGCCGATCAGGTCCGGGCCGAACTCGGAGGACAGCACGGTGACCTGGGCGCGCAGGTCACCGTTGATCATCACCAGCTTCTCGGTCATGTTGCCGACGAAGGCGCCGACCAGGACGTCCCCGCGGACGAGGAGCTTGGCGTCGCCCTCCAGGTAGACGGCGTCGGCGCGGAGGTCGCCGAGGACGATCAGGGCGGGGCAGCCGTCGTCGATGTTGAGGATCGCGCCGTCGACGGTGAGGTTTCCGTCGACGACGCAGCCGGTGCCCTCCAGATCGGCGGCGTCGAGGTCGAAGTGCCCCTCGATCGCGAGGTCGCCGGCGTGGACGTCGTACTCCTCCTCGTAGAGGTTCCGGTAGGAGTCCCGGGGCAGGCCGCGGCGCTCGAAGAGGGCGACGGACTCGTCCCAACTGTGCAGTGTGGTCGTGAGGTTCATGGGCGGAACTGTGCCATGCGGCACTGTCAGCCGCCCCCGCCGGGCCGGTCCGGCGGGGGCGGGCCTCCTCAGGGGCGGGGCTGGGTGATGTTGACCAGCCAGGTGATGCCGAAGCGGTCGGTGCACATACCGAAGACGTCGCCCCACATCTGCCGCTCGATGGGGACCAGGACGGTGCCGTCGGCGGAGAGCTGCTCCCAGTAGCCGCGCAGTTCGGCCTCGTCGTCGCCGCTGACGGACACCGAGATGTTGTTGCCGGGCGTGTAGGGCATGCCGGGCGGGGTGTCGGCGGCCATCAGCGTGAAGCCGGCGGTGGTCGTCAGCATCCCGTGCATGATCCGGTCGGCGCCGGGGCCCTGTCCGGCACCGGAGTCGCCGTAGGTGTTGAGGTTCAACTCGCCGCCGAAGACCTCGCGGTAGAACTCCAGGGCCTGCCGGGCGTCGCCGGTGTAGTTGATGTACGGGTTCAGGACGGAAGGCATGATTGGTCCCTTTCCTGGGGGAATGTCCATTCCGTAGCGTAGGGAATGCCGCGCCGGGGTGCCGGGCGACGCCCCGGCGCGAGCACCGCTCAGTCGAGGATCCGGCCGCCGTGGTAGCGCAGTTCGTAGGCGCGCTCGCCGGTGGCGGTCAGGATGTGCTCGACGCCCCGGAACCGGTCGACGGTCCCGGTCGACTCGTCGATGTAGCCGAAGTCTCCGACGGTGTACCGGAATCCGCCGAGGAAGCGGCCCTCGGCGTAGAGGGCGGTGAGCGCCGCCTTGACGGTCTCGCCCGCGGCGGAGGCCGTGATGCCGTCGGTGAGCAGGCAGCCGTAGTAGTTCATGCCCCACAGCGGGCGGTCCCCGAGGTGCACGGTCTCCTGCCCGAGGAAGTCGGTGCCGCCGAAGTAGCTGTCCCGGTAGACGAGTTCGCCCTCGCGGTACTCCAGGTCGTGCGAGCTCGTCCGGACCGGCGCCACCTGGCCGCCGCCGCCCGCGTAGGTCGCGGCCTTGGCGCGGACGACGAAGCCGTTCAGCTCGGTGGACGTCGGTTCGATGGAGATGGGGTTGGTAGGCATGTGCGGTGTCCTACCATCAGGCACTGACAATCGGCCCGGGATGCGGCCGAGGAAGTCCGGTGGGCGGAAGGGGCAGTGGCGATGGAGGTCTCCAACAGCATCGCGGGCACGGTGCACATCGCGGGCCGGGTGATCCAGACCGGCTCCCTGTCGACCGGGCCGGGCCCCGGCCCGGCGGTCGAGGGCGCCGAGGCCGCGATCCGCGCGGGCCTGGCCGCCGAGGGCGCCCCGGTGACGCTGACCCGCGGCGAGTACGCGGCGGTGCTGGGGCTGCTCGACCGGGTGGCGACGGCGGCCGGCTCCGAGGCCGTGCGGGCCCTGGCCGAACGGCTGTCGGGCCGCTGACGCGCGGGCCCCGGCCGTGCGGCGGCGCTGAGAACGCCGGACGGCCGGGGCCCGGGACCGGGGCGGACGGTCAGGAGGCGGCGAACTCCACGAGGTCCTTGGTGAACGCGGCCTCGTAGGTGCCGACCAGGCCGTGCGGCGCGCCCGGGTAGACCTTCAGGGTGCCCTGGGGGAGCAGCTTGACGGCCTTCTCGGCGGAGGCGGCGATCGGGACGATCTGGTCGTCGTCGCCGTGCGCGACCAGGACCGGGACGTCGATCTTCTTGAGGTCCTCGGTGAAGTCGGTCTCCGAGAACGCCTCGATGCAGTCCAGCGCACCCTTCAGGCCGGCCTGCATGCCCTGCAGCCAGAACTCGCGGCGCTTGCCCTCGGAGACCTCCGCGCCCGGGCGGTTGAAGCCGTAGAAGGCCTCGCTCAGGTCGTAGTAGAACTGCGAGCGGTCGGCGGCGACACCGGCGCGGATGCCGTCGAAGGCCGAGAGCGGGGTGCCCTCGGGGTTGGCGTCGGTGCGCAGCATCAGCGGTGGGACGGCGCCCAGCAGCACGGCCTTGCGGACCCGGGAGCTGCCGTGCCGGCCCAGGTAGCGGGCGACCTCGCCGCCGCCGGTGGAGTGGCCGACCAGCACCGCGTCGGTCAGGTCGAGCTGGTCCATCAGCTCGGCCAGGTCGTCGGCGTACTGGTCCATGTGGTTGCCGTCCCACGTCTGGGTGGAGCGGCCGTGGCCGCGCCGGTCGTGGGCGATGACCCGGAAGCCGGCCGAGGCGAGGGCCACGGCCTGGCCCTCCCAGGCGTCGGCGTTCAGCGGCCAGCCGTGCGACAGGACGACGGGCCGTCCCGTGCCCCAGTCCTTGTAGAACTTCTGGGAACCGTCGGACAGGGTGATGAAGGGCATGACGGCCTTTCGGTCGTGCTCGTGGAGCAGAGGGGATGCGGGCGGCCGGGTCGCGATCGGGGGCGTTCCGGCCGGCTGACTCCAGCATGACCCCCCGGGCGCCGGTCGGCACGGTCCGGAGCCGTCCTGTGCACCGTCAGGCAAGCCCTGTACGGTCCGGGGCACGCCGGCCCGGAGGAGGGGAGGGGAGGGTGCGAACCGGCGGGCCCGTTCCTAGGCTGGAGGCATGGGCGACTTCGACAGGTTCACGGCCCTGCTGGACTACCCGGTGTACGTGGTCACCGCACCGGGGCCGCCGCCGGCCGGGTGCCTGGTCGGCTTCGCGGGGCAGTGCTCGATCGACCCGGTGCGGTTCGTGGTGTGGATGTCCAAGGCGAACCACACCCATGACACGGCCCTGGCGGCCGACGCGCTGGGCGTCCATCTGCTGCCGTACGGCCACGGGCTGGCCGCGCTGTTCGGCGGCCGCAGCGGTGACGACACCGACAAGTTCGCCGGCGTGGAGTGGTACCACGGGCCGTACGGGGTGCCGGTGCTCGCGGAGGCGCCCGCCTGGTTCGTCGGCCGGGTGCTGGACTGCGCCGACTGGGGCGACCACACCGGCCTGCTGCTGGCCCCGGTGGCCGTGGAGGCCCCGCCGGCCGGTGCCGCCGCGGTGCTGTCCTTCCGTGATGTCGCCGGCATCGAGGCCGGTCACCCCGCCTGAGCCCGCCGGCCGCGGAAGCCCTCGCCCGGCGCTGTCGGTGGCCCGGCCTAGGCTCCGGCCATGAGCATGATCGGGCGGTACCTCCGGCTCAGCGCGGGGGAGTTGGAGCGGGCCCTCCGGGAGCCGGAGTGGGCGCTGGAGTTCGTCGAGGAGCTGGACGGGGCGGCGGACGGGGCGCGGGCGGGCGGCGGATGGGCGCGGCTGCACGAGACCGGCAGGGCGTGGCAGGCGCTGGACTTCCTGCTCCGCCGCCGGGAGTTCCCGGTCGACCTGGTGCACGGCGAGGGGGAGCTGCCGGGGGCGGACGACTGGGGCCACGGGCCGCCGTCCCTGATCACCCCGGAGCGGGTCCGGCTCGCTGCCGGGGTGCTGGCCGGGCTCGACCCGGGGCGGCTGACCGAGGGTGTCACGGCGGCGGACCTCGCCGGGGCGCGGGTGTATCCGCAGGGCCTGTGGGCGGAGGAGGACTCGCTGCACCTGGTGACGGCGGAGTACCGGGCCCTCGCGGACTTCCTGCGGGCGGTGGCGACCCGGCGGCACGGGGTGCTGGTCTGGATCGAGTGACGAGTGACGAGTGACGAGCGCCGAGGGACGAGCGCCGACCGGCGGCGGGCAGGGTGGCATGTCGGTACATTGAGGACATTACGGACATTCGGGAGCAGTCCCGGGCCAAGCGTGTTCACGCAAAGAAGGCCGAGCCGCCTTCGGAAAGGGTCTCCATGCAGCGTGCCCTCAGCCCCGCCGTCCTCGCCGAGCTGCGCCGGCCGAGGCCGTACCCGGCGGTGTCCATCCTGATGCCCACGCACCGCCGGGAGCCGGACAACGCCCAGGACCCGGTCCGGCTGCGCAATCTGCTGGCCGAGGCCAAGGAGAAGGTCCAGGCCGATCCCGAGGTCTCCCGCGCGGACCGGATCGACGTGCTGGAGCAGCTCGACCGGGCCCTCGCCGAGGTCGACCTGGTGCACGCCGAGGACGGCCTGGCGATCCTCGCCGCCCCCGGCGAGCACCAGGTCTGGTCGCTCGGGCGCACCGCGCCCGCCCGGGTGGTGCTGTCGGACACCTACCTCACCCGCAACCTGGTCGCCGCCCAGGCCGCCGAACGCCCCTACTGGGTGCTCGCGGTCGCCGCCGACCGGGTGGTGCTGTGGGGCGGCGACCAGGAGCGGGTCACCGAGGACCACGACCACGGCTTCCCGCTGGTCCGGGTCTTCGACAACCCCGACCCCGAGCGGCAGGAGCGGATCGGCGACACGCCCAGCACCTTCCGCGACGAGGAGACCAAGACCTTCCTCCGGCAGGCCGACACCGAGGTCGGCAAGCTGCTCGCGGCCGAGCGCCGCCCGCTCTACGTGACCGGCGAGGCCGCCGCGCTCGCCCTGCTGGACGCCGTCGGCCCGATCGCCAAGGAGGCCACCGAGCAGCTCCCGCACGGCGGTCTCGCCCAGGCGGATGCCGAGACGGTCCGCAAGGTGGTCGAGCCCGCCGTGCGCGCGCAGGCCGAGCGCGAGACCACCGAGGCGCTCGCCCAGCTCGACGCCGCGCGCGGCCGCCAGACCTTCGCCGCCGGCCTGGACGAGGTCTGGCGGGCCGCCGGTGACGGCCGGCTCGGCCGGCTGGTGGTCGAGGAGAACTTCCGCACCACCGTGCGCGACGACGGCGAGCACCTGGTGCCGGCCTCGGCCGAGGAGTCCGGCGCGCGCGAGGACATCGTCGACGAGGTGGTCGAACGCACCCTCGACACCGGCGGCCAGGTCAGCTTCGTGCCCGACGGCACCCTGTCCGACGCCGGACGGATCGCCGCCGTCCTGCGCTACTGACCCCGCGCGGGACCGACCGCAGTCCGGCCGTCGACGACGCCGCAGCGGTTGCTCCGGCCGGGGCGCTCGTGGCCGAGGTGGGCGGTGCCGCGCACGCGGACGCCGGGATCACGGGCGTGGCCGGTCGGGAAGGTCCGCTGCCGCGCGCCCGCACTCCCGTTCTCCGCGGCGGGGGAGCAGGAGCCCGGTGATCCACGGCCCCCGCACCCCGGCGGATCCGCCTCAGCGGACGGCGATCCCGACCAGGCAGGTGTCGTCGTCGGTGTCGGCGTTGCTGTAGCGCAGCAGGTGGTCCAGGTGCTCCTCCAGGCCGTCCGCGCCGCCGGACGAGGCTCCGCCGGCCTGCTCGGCGAGGGCCATCAGGCCCGCCAGCGAGGCCTGGAAGGACTCGTCGCGGCGCTCGATGAGCCCGTCGGTGTACATCACCAGCTGGTCGCCCGGTTCCAGCACCAGCTCGCCCTCCTCGTAGTCCGCCTGGTCGACGGCGCCGAGCAGGATGCCGCCCAGCTGCGGCAGCGTGGTCGCCCGCCCCTGGCGCAGCAGCACCGGCGGCGGGTGGCCCGCGCGCGCCCAGCGCAGCCGCCGCGCCCCCGGCCGGTAGAGGCCGCAGACGGCGGTGGCGGTGACGTTGTCGGTCAGGTGGTGGGTCACGCTGTTCAGCCAGCCCAGCAGCTGGGCCGGCCCGGCGCCGGTGGCGGCCAGCCCCCGCAGCGCGTTGCGCAGCGCGACCATCCCGGTGGCGGCCTCGATGCCGTGGCCGGCGACGTCGCCCACGCACAGCAGGACGTCCCCCGAG
The DNA here is from genome assembly GCF_042749955.1 of Kitasatospora sp. NPDC059462. Lineage (NCBI taxonomy): Bacteria > Bacillati > Actinomycetota > Actinomycetes > Kitasatosporales > Streptomycetaceae > Kitasatospora > Kitasatospora sp. NPDC059462. The sequence continues at coordinate 15,867 of NZ_JBHYUU010000169.1, forward strand.
GGCAGCGGCAGGGCGTCGTACCAGTCGCCGCCGACCAGGTGGCCCTTCTCGGCCGGCCGGTAGCGCACGCCCACCCGCAGGTCCGGCAGGTCCAGCGGGCCGCGCGCCGGCGGCATGATCGCGTGCTGGAGCTGCAGGGCGAGCCGGCTGCGCTCGGCCGCCTGCTGCTCGCTCTGGGCGAGCTGGTCCCGGGTGGCGGCGAGCGCGACCTCCGTCCAGTGCTGGGCGGAGATGTCCTGGTAGGCGCCGCGCACGGTGCGCAGCCCGCTGCCCGGCTCGTGCACCGGCTCCGCGACGACCCGGATGTGCCGGGTGACGCCGTCCGGGCGCTGCAGCCGGAAGGCGGTGGACGCCGGGCGGTGGTGGTGCAGCAGGGTGCGCAGGAACCGCCCGAGGGCGTGCCGGTCGTCGGGGTGGGCGTGGTCGGGGAGCTGGTCGAGCGCGATCGGCGGCGCGGTGGACGGCAGCCCGTGCAGCTCGTACAGGGTGTCGTTCCAGGCGATCCGGCGGGCGCGCAGGTCCTCCTCGAAGCCGCCGATCCGGCCCAGCCGCTGCGCGTGCTGGAGCAGCCGGGCCACCCGCGGGGTGCCGTCGTCCAGCCGCCAGACCACCGCGACGTGGCTGCCGTGGCGGCTGACGCTCACCTGCGCCCGGGTGACCAGCGGGACCCCGTCGACCAGGGCGGCCAGCCGCAGGTCGGGGGTGCGGAACGGCTCGCCGGTGGCGAAGACGTGCTCGACCTTCTCGGCCAGCCCGCCCGGTTCGGCGGCCAGCGGGTACGCCTCCAGCAGCCGGGCGCCGGTGATCGCCCCGGTGGGCCGGCCCGCGAAGTCGACGAAGGCCGGGTTGACGTGCCGGATCACGAAGGGCGGCGGCAGGTCGTCGCCGTCGGGCGCCACCCGCAGCACCATGCACGGGTCGAGCAGTCCGTCGGTCAGCTGCCGCAGCTCGTCGAACTGTGCGTCGACGGCCTCCGGCACGCGCGGCTCCCGCCCGCCCGCGGACTCCAGGGTGGCGGCGGCCACCTCGGCGAGTGCCTCGAACTGCCGCTGCAACGGCTGGGACAGCTCCGGCAGTTGCTCGGGCCAGCAGAGCTCCAGGACCCCGATCAGCCGCCCGCCCTTGCCCGCCGGGACGGCCAGTCGGCCGCCGCGGATCTCGTGCTGGCCGACCGAGGGCAGCGAGGCCTCGGCGAGGGTCGGGTAGCCGACCGCCGCCCGCTCGTCCAGGGCGCGGCGGGCCGGAGTGGGCACGCCCGGCGGCACGTGGCGCCAGCGGCGGGCCTCCTCCTCGTGGAAGCCGGCGCTCCCGGCCAGCGACAGCGAGAGGTCGGGGTGGGCCGCCCAGACCGCGACGGCGGTCACGCCGAGCGGGCGCAGCGCGTGGTCCAGCATGGCCCGGGCGGCCGCCGCGGCGTCCCCGCCCGCCAGGGCGTCCGCCTCGGTGCTGCGCAGCCGGACCGCCACCGGTTCGTCCGGCTCGTCCGGGGGCACCGCGGCCCCCTCGACGAACGCCCGGGCGAGTGCCGATATCTGGTCCGCGGCGGCCTGGTTGACCAGGTCGGCGGCGAGCGCCAGGGCCGACACCCCGGCCTGCTCGGCGAGGCTCTCCAGCTGCCCGGCGGCCTCCGTGGGCCCGCAGCGCAGCCGTTCGACCAGCACGCCGACGCCCATCTCCACCACCGCCCGGCCCGCCGAGTGGGCCTGGGCCCGTTCGAGCTCCAGCCGCAGCCGCTCCACCGTGCCGGCGAGCCGGCCGACCGCGGTCGCCTCGCCGCGCGTCGCCAC
>NZ_JBHYUU010000170.1:0-17628 GCF_042749955.1 Kitasatospora sp. NPDC059462
CCCGCTCACCCCGAAGGAGGAGACGGCGGCGGGGGGGGGGCGGGGCGCCCCCCCGCCCCGCCCCCCGGGGGGGGGCGGCCCCCCCCCCCGCGGGGGGCCCCCCCCCCGGCGGACGGCGGGGGGGCCCCCCCCCTCGTCCCGGCCCTCTGCGGGACCGGTCGGCTTCCCGCGGGCTCAGCCGGCGAGCGCGGACTTCACCGCGGCAGCCACCCGGCCGCCCTCGGCCAGGCCCTCGACCTTCGGCCGCACCAGCTTCATCACGGCGCCCATGCCCTGCGGCCCGCTCGCCCCGCTCTCCGCGACGGCGGCGGCCACGATCGCCGCCAGCTCCTCGTCGGACAGCTGCTTGGGCAGGTACCCGGCCAGCAGCTCGCCCTCGGCCCGCTCCCGGGCGGCCTGCTCGGCCCGGCCGGCGGTGTCGAAGGCCTCCGCGGCCTCCCGGCGCTTCTTCGCCTCCCGGCCGATCACCTTGAGCACGTCGGCGTCGGAGAGCTCGCGCTTCGCCTTGCCCGCCACCTCCTCGCTGGTGACGGCGGCCAGCGTGAGCCGGATGGTGGACGAGCGCAGCTCGTCCCGGTCCCTGATGGCAGCCGTGAGGTCCTCCTGCAGCTGCACCTTGAGCGTGGTCATGGCCCCGAGTCTCCCACCTGCGACGTTCCGCCGCCCACCATTAACCGCGCCCCTCCCCCGCGCCCTCCCTCCACCCGGCCTCCCGCTTTAAAGTGGTTACATGACCGACGAGCGAGCCCCCGGCCTGGTCCTGCACTCCCCCGGCGGAACGCGGTTCCACTTCGACCCCGGCACGCTCTGCCTGGAACTGCTGCCCACCGGCGGCCCCGGCCCGTACGCCCGCTACGAGGTGCTGCACCGCCCGTCCGACCTGGCCGACTGGGCCGGGCGCTCCCGGCTCGCCCTGCCGCCCGGCGCCGTCCGGATCACCGACGGCCAGCTCACCGCCGTCCGCGCCCTGCGGGACGCCCTCTGGCGGCTCGCCGCGGCCCGCGCCGCCCACGGCCCGGCCGCCGGGGACCCCGCCGACTACGCCGTGCTCAACCGGGCCGCCGCCCGGCCCCCGCTCGCCCCGCAGATCGCCCCGGACGGCACCCCGGCGCCGCCCCTGCCCGGCGACGGCGACCAGCTCGCCTCCGCCGTCGCCCGCGACGCCATCGCCCTGTTCACCGGCCCCCACGCGGACCGGGTCCGCGAGTGCGGCGCCGACGACTGCCGGCTGCTCTTCGTCGACACCTCACGGCCCGGGCGGCGGCGCTGGTGCTCGATGGAGCGCTGCGGCAACCGCCACAAGGTCCGGGCCCTGCGCGCCCGGCGCGGACAGCCCGAGGAGTGACCTCGCGCGTCCCCGCCCGGCCCCGTGCGTCCCCCTACGAGCACCGGCAGTTCACCTGCTGATCCGCCGTCTGAGAGCATGGAACGATGCGACCGCTGTACTCCGTTCCCCTCGGAATCGCCGCCACCGGCGCCGCCTGCCTCGCCTACTCCGCCGGGTACGAGGTCCGTTCCTTCCGCCTCAGGCGCGTCGAGGTTCCGGTCCTCCCCCGGGGCGCCCGCCCCATCCGGGTACTGCAGGTCTCCGACATCCACATGGTGAGCAACCAGGCCAAGAAGCAGCGCTGGCTCCAGAGCCTCGCCGGCCTGCGCCCCGACCTGGTGGTCAACACCGGCGACAACCTCTCCGACCCGCTCGGAGTCCCGGCCGTCCTGGACTCGCTCGGGCCGCTGATGGAGTTCCCCGGCGTCTACGTCTTCGGGTCCAACGACTACTACGGCCCCGCCCGCAAGAACCCGGCCCGCTACCTCCAGGCCATGCGCAGCGGCGTCCACGGCATGAACAACCCCGACGGCAGCGCCGCCCGCGGCATCTCCGGGGCCGTCCACAACCCGTGGGAGAAGCTGCGCGACGGCTTCGACGCGGCCGGCTGGCTCGACCTCACCAACACCCGGGGCCGCCTCACCGTCGCCGGCCTCGACCTGGAGTTCACCGGCCTGGACGACCCGCACATCCGCCGCGACCGCTACAGCGAGGTCGCCGGCGGCCCCTCCGCCGACGCCGACCTCTCCCTCGCCGTCGTGCACGCCCCCTACCTGCGCGTCCTCGACGCCTTCGCGGCCGACCGCTACCCGCTGATCCTCGCCGGCCACACCCACGGCGGCCAGCTCTGCATCCCCTTCTACGGCGCCCTGGTCACCAACTGCGACCTCGATGCCAAGCGGGTCAAGGGCCTCTCCACCCACCAGGCCGGCGGCAGCCGCTCCTACCTCCACGTCTCGGCCGGCTGCGGCACCAACCGCTACACCCCCGTCCGCTTCGCCTGCCCCCCCGAGGCCACCCTCCTCACCCTCACCCCGGCCTCCCGCTGACCCACCCACCCCGCTCGCCGAGATACCGGATTTCGTCTCTCGGCGAGCGTCCGGTAGAGTTCTACTCGTCGCGAAGGAGACGGAGCGACAAACAGAAAGACCGGGGTGTGGCGCAGCTTGGTAGCGCGCTTCGTTCGGGACGAAGAGGCCGTGGGTTCAAATCCCGCCACCCCGACCCAGTGCAGAGGCCCTGCCGGAGAGATCCGGCAGGGCCTCTGTCGTTGTGCGTGCCCGGCCGGGTGACCGGGCCTCAGGTCTTGAGCGAACAGGTCGTCCATGACGTGGCGCCCGTCTGGATCCACGAGGGGTCCGAGATCACCGAACGCATGGGCGAGGTGTACGCGGTCCGCCTGCTTGACGCCCTTCGGGGGGACGCTGCCCCCCTGCATCCGAACGCACGACGGGCGGACTCTCATCGGCACTTCCGCAGCCGGCTGAGTCAGCCGCTCTTTCGAGCCCGCTTGCCCACCTGGCTCCACACGTATCGGTGACGGGCGATGGTGAAAACGCGGTCGACCCGGTTCGGGGACAGCACCGCAGGTCCGGCTGTCAGGACGGAGGTGAGCTGATCACCGTCGACAATCGCCACCCGGGGCGTGGCTCCGTGCGTAATCCTCCGAGCGCCCACGATGGCGATGACAGGATGCACGGGGACGTCAAAGCCGCACCATTCCGTCAGCAGTCCAGCCGTACGGCTCGCCTCGAACTCGGAGTTCTCGATGTACGGGAAGCCGTTCCGGTTGATCTTCACGGTCCTGTCGCCAACCCACACGGTAGCGCCTGGGTGATGCTTCGAGTTGATCGTGAAGACACCCGGCGGGCCGATCACCAGGTGGTCGATGTCGGCCCCGGAGGGCAGCGGTACACCGTGGATCACCTTCCAACCGGCAGCTGTCAACGGCTCCAAGCGGGCCCCGACGATCTGCTCGCCCTCCAGGCCGCGGAGGGTACTCGAATCCCCGAGGCGCTGACGGGAGACCTTTGCCGCAAGGCGCACGAGGAGGCTGTACCTCTCCTCACCCTGGCGCACCAGGCTCTCCAACCCTGCGCCCGGCTGGTTGAGCGCGAGGTCGTCCTCCTCCCTCATCGGTGGAAGGAAGGGAACGGCCGGCCGGGGCTGCGGCACCCGAGGCTGAGTCGCCCTTGCCGACTGCTGGGATTGCCCCTTGTGCAGGACCGTGCGCGGCGGAACCTGCTGGCCGGAAGAGCGGCACCACTCTTCGACCTTGGCCAATGCAAGGGTCTCCAGCTCCGGAGCGTTGACCGTGACGACGCCCGTCTTGCAGTCCAGCCAGGCGACCGAATCGCCACGGGCCCCAGGCTTGTTGATGTAGAGCCGCTCCTTCCCCGGCACCCGCCACGACTTGACCACCAGCTCTGCCATACGGCCCTCTCCCCTGCTCCCCACCCGGCCAGGATGAGCATGCCCACGCACCGATGGGGCGGAACGCCGAGCCCCGACCAGCCAGGCCGGTTCTGCCAGGGCTGCGAGGCGGGGCCGTGAGCGGAGAGGAGCGAGAAGAGATCAAGGGAGGAGAGGGGGAGAGGAGGATGCGTAAAAATCTTCTCTACGGGTTCCAGGGCGCGCACGGCGCACCAGCGCGCGGCCCAGCCGCTCGCCGCCGCTCCTGTCTTGCGCCCCGCGACGGCGGCGGCTCATGACCCGCAAGGATGTCAGCTGATCGACAGGCTGAGTGTCTAGCTGCGCTACAACGGGCGTGAACTTCGGCGGACAGTCACGGACAGTCGAGGACTGTTCGAGCAGGTCAGCAGCACTGCGTGTCGAGGTCAGGTGAGTTCCCATGTTGCTTCGGGACGAAGAGGCCGTGGGTTCGAATCCCGCCATCCCGACCCAGTGCAGAGGCCCTGCCGGAGAGATCCGGCAGGGCCTCTGTCGTTGTGCGTGCACGGCCGGGTGACCGGGGCTCAGGGGTGGGTCATGAGGGTGCGGGTGGGATTTCGGAGTGGGTGTCAGTGGGGGGCGGCGGCGGCGTAGAGGGCGTCGCGGACGGCGGGGAGGGCTTCGCGGTCGGCGCGCCAGACCAGGCGGAGGTGGAGCGGGGGGACCGGGGTCGCGGGGGTGAGGCGGCTCAGGGTGCCGGTGGCGAGTTGGTCGCGGACGGCGAACTCGGGGAGCAGGGCCATGCCGAGGCCGCGTTCGGCGCAGGCGCGGGTGGTGGCCACGCCGCCGGTGTGGACGCGTTCGACCTCGGGGCCGAAGAGGCGGTCGGCGGCGAGGCGGAAGGAGCAGGCGGCGGCGTTCACCAGCAGGCTCTGACCCGTGGCGGGGGAGCCGGGGGCCGCGACCAGGGCGAGCGGGACGTCCTCCAGGTCGAGGTGGGCGAGGGGGACCGGCGGCAGGGCGAAACCGAGTTCGCCGAGCGGCCCGGCGGTGTCCAGGAGGAGCGCGGCGTCCACCCTCCCGGCGGCGACCCCGTGCAGCAGGCCGTCCCGGGCCGCGTCGGTGTGCAGGGCGACGTCGAGGTCCGGGTGCCGTTCGGCGAGCCGGGCGAGGACCCGGGGCGCGTGGGTGGCGGCGACCGTCTCCAGGGCGCCGAGCCGCAGGACCGGGCGGGTGCCGGCGACCTCGCGGCGGGCCTGCTCGGCCTGGTCCAGCAGGCGGCGGGCCCAGGGCAGCAGGCGGTGGCCGGCCCGGGTCGGCGTCATGCCGCGCGGTGAGCGCTCGAACAGCACGGTGCCCAACGAGCGCTCCAGGGTGCGGAGTTGCTCGGAGACGGAGGAGGGCGCGAGGCCGAGGGCGACGGCCGCGTCGGTGACCGTGCGGTGGACGACGACCGCCTCGAAGGTGCGGAGCTGTCTGAGTTCCATGCGCGGTCCGTCCCCCTGGTGTCCGACGCGGGAGTCCAGGGTACGGCTCCCGGCGTTCGGGTTGCCCGAACGCCGGGTCCGGGGCGGGCGGTGGAGCGCGGGGCGGGCGGGGCCGCAGGGTGGGCGGCATGCCGAAGGAACACGAGGGGCGGGGCCGCGCGCTCGCCGGGATCGCGCTGGGGTACTTCGCGGTGCTGCTGGACACCACCGTGCTGTCGGTGGCCGAGCCCGATCTCGCGGCCTCGCTGGGGAGTTCGACGGCCGGGCTGCAGTGGGTGGTGACCGGGTACAGCGTGGCGTTCGGGGCGGTGCTGCTGTCCGGCGGCGCGATCGCCGACCGGTACGGCGCGCACCGCGCGTTCCGCTGGGGCATCGCGGCGTTCGGCGCGGGGTCGCTGCTCAGCGCGCTCGCGCCGGGCCTGCCGGCGCTGGTGGTGCTGCGGGCGCTGCTGGGGGTCGCGGCGGGGGCCGCGGTGCCGGCGAGCATGGCGATGATCGCCCGGCTCCACCCGGACGCGGCCGAGCGGGCCCGGGCGGTGGCGGTGTGGGCGGCGGTCAGCGGCTGCGCGATGGCCTTCGGGCCGGTGGCGGGCGGGGTGCTGGTCGGACTGGGCGGCTGGCGGGCGGTGTTCTGGGCCAATGTGCCGCTGACCGCGCTGGTGCTGGCGCTCACCGCGGGCCGGGTGGTGCGCTGCCCGGGCGGCGGGCGGCCGGTCGACTGGTGGACGCAGCTCGCGGCCTGCGCCACGCCGGCGGCGGCCACCGACGCGCTGATCGGGGCCGGGGTGGGTGCGTGGGCGCGGGCCGGCTGGTCGGGGGTGGCGGCGCTGCTCGCCGGGGCGGTCTTCGTCCGGCGTGAACGGCGCAGCCACGCCCCGGTGTTGCGGACGGACGTGGTGCGGGCGCCCGGGATGCGGCGGGTGCTGCTGGCCGGGGCGGCGGTGAACTTCGCCCTGCTGGGGCTGTTGTTCCTGCTGCCGCTGCTGCTGCGGGACGGGCGGGGGCTGTCCCCGGTGGCGGCCGGGGCGGCGTTCCTGCCGATGACCCTGCCGCCGGGGTTCAATCCGCTGCTGACCGGGCGGATCGTCGCCCGGACCGGTCCGTGGCGGCCCGCCGTGGGCGGGTTGGCGCTGCTGGCGGGCGGGTGCCTGGTGACCGCGGCCTCGGTGGCGGCCGGGGCGCCGTACCCGGTGCTGGCGGTGGGGCTGCTGGGCGCGGGGTTCGGGGTGTCGTTCGCGCTGCCGGCCCTGGTGACGGCGGTGGTGTCGACGGCTCCGGAGGGGGCGGCGGGCACGGCCGGCGGGCTGCTGAACGCCGGCCGGCAGGTGGGGGCCACGCTCGGGGTGGCGGTGCTGGGGGTCTTCGCGGGCTCCCCGGGCCGGGCGGGGGCGGCGCTGCTGCTGCCGGCGCTCGCGTGCGCGGCGGCGGGGCTGCTGCTCGCCCGGCGGACGAGGTGGCGGACGGGGCGGCGGACGGCCCGCTAGGGCAGGGCCCGGGAGGACAGGGCCCGGGAGAGCGGAAGGCAGCAGGAGGACGGGCCCGCCGGTGGGAACAACCGGCGGGCCCGCGCGGGTGCGGGGACGGCACGCCCCCACCCGCACCGTCAGTCCGTGGTGAGCGGCGCCACGGTGACGATGATCGAACAGGACGGGTCGCCCTCGCCCTGCTGCAGGATCACCCCGACCCGGTCGCGGCGGGCGGGGTCGCGCGGCAGCGGTGTCACGTCGACCAGACAGGACTCGTCCAGCTCGACGTAGCGGCCGAAGTCGCACTCCATGGCGACGGCCATCACCGGCGTCCCGTGGTGCAGCGCCTGCGCGGCCTGCCGGGCGGCGTCCAGCAGCAGCGAGCCGGGCACGTGGTCGACCGGGTGGTCGAAGTGGACCGGGTGGTGGGTGTCCACCCGCAGCTGCCAGCGCCGGGCGCGGTCGCCGGCGGAGAGCGCCACCTCGTGCGGCACGGCGCGGCCGGCCCGGGCGGCCTGGATCGGGGCGGGCAGCGGGACGGCGCGGGCCATCATCTCGGCGGCGTCGCCCTTGGCGGCGCGCAGGCGGCGGTAGATGGCCGGGGTCTGGACGGTGAAGCGGGTCTGCGCGGTGGCGATCGGCTCGCCGTCCCGGCTGACCACGTAGGCGAGCGTCAGCGCGGCCACCCGGTTGCCGCGGCGCACCACGTCCTGGCAGACGGCGTCGACCTGCACCTCGTCGTGCCCCTCGCCGGACTGCCGGGCGTGGGCGGCGGCGTGGGCGGCGGCGTGCGCGGCGGCGTCCCCGGCGACGCGCTGCGGCGGGACGGTGCCGCGCTGCGCCGGCGCCGGGTCGCCCGCGTCGGCCCGCAGGCCGTCCGGGATCAGCGCGTAGCCGAAGTGGTCCCAGATCAGCTGGTGGCCGATCGGGACGTCGAACGCCACGTGCGAGAGCAGCGGGAAGGTCTGACGGATCGTCTCCACCAGTAGCATCGGGTCGTGGTGACCGTCGCGGACGCCGTAGGCACGGTGGTCGCGCGGCCACCGCGCGGTGATCCGGTAGGAGTCCTCGGTGAGTTGCTCCCAGCCGGTCAGCAGCACCTCCTCGGCCGCCCGCTTGTGTACGTACTCCTTGGATACGGCGACCGGCACGGCGGCCGGCCCGGCGACCGCCGTGGTGGTGGCCGCGCCCGCGGCCTCCCCCTCGACGGGCCCGATCGCGTCGATGTCGTTGGTCATGATCGTGCTGTGGACTGTGCGAAACATGGATGCACTCCCCCAGAGTGGCCACAGGCTAGGCGAAAGATCGGTGCTCCGGTGTGTACGCCGGGCGCCCATGACCAATAACATAGAGGTCGTTCTTTTTGTTTGTCGAGGAGTTTGGAGCTACTCGTGGCAAGAGCCAAGCAGGAGAGAGCCGTACGCACCCGCGAGACCATCCTGAGGGCCGCCGCGCAGATCTTCGACGAGTACGGCTACAGCGGGTCCAGCGTCAGCAAGATCATCAACCTGGCCGGGACGACCCAGGGGGCGATGTACTTCCACTTCAAGTCGAAGGAGGAGCTCGCCAAGGCGGTCATGGACGAGCAGGCCTCCGACCTGGACCTGCCGGGGCAGCCGACGGGTCTGCGCCAGCTCGTGCGGATCACCCTCTACCTGGCCGACGAACTGCGGGAGAACGTGCTGCTGCGCGCCGGCGTCACCCTCGCCGTCGAGCAGGGGCAGCTCGGACTGCGCGACTTCACCCCGTACGAGATGTGGGCCGAGCAGTTCCGCGCCGAGCTGGAGGCCGCCCGGGTGGCCGGTGAGCTGCTCGACGACGTCGTGATCGAGGAGCTCGCGCAGGTGCTGGTCGCGGCGTACACCGGTTCGCAGATCATGTCCCACCTGCGCACCGGGCGCGCCGACCTGCCGGAGCGGATCGTCCAGCTGTGGTGGTTCCTGCTGCCCGGCGTCGCGCCCGCACCGGTGGTCGCCGAGCTGCGCACGACCCTGCTGGAGCACGGGAAGCAGCCGGCATGACCGGGGCACGGGGGACGACACGGGGGAACGGGCCGGAGGACGGACCAGGGAACGGGCCGGGGGACGGACGAGGGGACGTGCGGGAACCGGACGGCGGGCGGGCGGGCGCCGACGGGCCCACCGTCCTGCTGACCGGGGCGGGCGGCTTCATCGGCTCCGCCGTCCTCGCCGCACTGCGCGCGCTGCCCGGGATCGGCGAGGTCCGGGCGCTCACCCGCTCGTCCGCGCCGGCCGGCACCGTCCCGGTCGCGGCGGACCTCGCCGACCCGGCGACGCTGCGCGGCGCGGCCGAGGGCGCCGAGGTGCTGATCCACCTCGCCTCGGTGGTGAGCGGCCCCGAGGAGGAGTGCGCCGCCGTCAACGTGCACGGCACCCGGGCACTGCTGGCCGAGGCCGGACGGGCCGGGGTCGGCCGGATCGTCCACCTCTCCACGGCCGCGGTGTACGGGGCCGGCCCGCACCGCGGTCTCGGCGTGGACGAGGTGGCGCCCGCGCCCGTCTCGGCGGCCAGCCGCACCCGGCTGACCGGCGAAGGGGCCGCGCTGGAGGCCGGGGCGGTGGTGCTGCGCGCGCCGCTGGTGCTCGGCGCCGGCGACCGCTGGGTGGTGCCCTGCCTGGCGGACCTGCTCCGACGGGTACCGGCCCGCTGGGACGGCGGCGGGGCGCTGCTCTCCCTGGTCGCGGTGACGGACCTGGCCCGGCTGATCGCGGACCTCGCCGTCGCCCCGGACCGGGCGGCCGTCCCGGCCGGGGTGCACCACGCCGGACACCCCCGGCCCGTCACCACCGCCGAGCTGTTGGCGGCGCTCGCCGGACACGGGGTGCTTCCACCGGTGCCCGACGCCGACTGGCCGTGGGAGCGCTGCACCGCCGAACTCGGCCGGGTGCCCGGGGCGTACAGCGAGCGGCAGTTCGAACTGCTGGCCCGTCACCACTGGTACCGCAGCGAGGAGATCTGGCGGCTGACCGGCACCGATCCCGGCCCGGGCCCGCTGCACCGGCTCGCCGACGCCGCGCCCTGGTACCGGTCGCACCTCGCCGGGGCGGCCGGCGGAGCGTCCTCCGGGGCGGCCCCCGGGGGCCGGTCGTAAAGGTCCAGGATGGCCCAACCTCCGTGTCTTTGCGGGCATTTGCAAAGGAAGTGCCAAAGCTGCCGGAGGATCCGGGCGATACCGCGCATGTGCGGCAGGCCGGGGCGTAGCGTCGGAGTGTCACCGTGCCGGTACGCACCGGCGCGCCCCGACTGCGCGAAGGAGCCCCGGCGGCCATGTGGTTCGTCCCCCCTCACCCCCGGACAGCCCTGACGACGAGGCACCCCGCAGCCGCCCGGCCCTGTCGCTCGGGTGCGGCCGGCGGCGCGGACGCCCACCCGCGGCGGGGGCCCGTCGGCCGGACCGGCGGTGCGCGATGAAGCAGGAACGCGCCCAGCACACCCACCGGACCCTGCTGCACGCCGCCGCCACGGAGTTCGACCGGCACGGCTACGCGGGCACCTCGCTGGCCCGGGTCAGCCAGACCGCCGGGGTCACCATGGGGGCGCTCACCTTCCACTTCCCGTCCAAGGCCGCGCTGGCGGACGCGGTCCGCGCGCACGCGGCCGCACTCACCCGGACGGCGGTCGCCCGGGCCTCCGGTACGGACGGCCGGCCCGCGACGGGCGTGGTCGAGCTGATCGACACGCTGACCCGGCTGCTGGACGAGGAGCCGAGCGTGCGGGCAGCCGCCCGGCTCACCTGGGAGCAGCCGGAGTCGCCCGGCAACTGGCACGCGGACTGGAGCCCCGACCTGCGCGACCGGCTGGCCCGTGAGCGGACCTCCGCGCCCGCGGCCGAGGACGCCGACGCCGGCGAGCCCGGCCTCGACAGCGCGGACCTGGAGGCCCTGGCCCACTGCCTGGTGGTCGGCTCGGAGGCGCTGCGGCGCGGGATCGTCCCCCTCGGCGGCGGCGATCCGGCGGCCCGGACGGAGGTCCGCCGGCGGCTGGGACGGCTCTGGCGCCGCGCGGCGGCCGGTCCGCCCGCCCCGGGCGCACACCGCTGACCGGCGCGTCCACCACCCCGCCCCGGACCGACCCGCCCCCGCGCCGGACCGACCCGCCCCCCGCGCCGGGCGTTTCCCGCCCGGCCGCCGGGCGCCAGGACTTGCCAAAACCGATTCACGGCCCGCAAGGGACTCAAAAACAAAGCGATCGTTCGCTATTCTTTGAGGGACGGCATCTCATGGCACCACTCGACCCCGGGGAGCTCAGATGGACGCGCACACCCTGCCACCGGCCGGCGAAGCGACGCTCTCCCGGTTCGCCGAGCAGGTCTTCGCCCACCTGACCCGGGTGGACCAGCGCCGCTGGGCCCGCGCCTACCTGCGCGGACTGCTCACGGCCCCCGGCCGCAAGTCCCTGTCCAACATGGCCGCGAGCCTGGCGACCGGGCCGACGGCGACCACCGCCTCGCTCTCGCTCCAGCAGTTCATCAACGGCAGCCCCTGGGACTGGCGCCCGGCCCGCCGGGTGCTGGCCCGCCTCGCCGCCGACGACCGTCCGGTCCGCGCCTGGACGGCCACCCTCGCCGTCATCCCCAAGCGCGGCGACCAGGTGGTGGGCGTCCACCGCCGGTTCGACCTGGAGACCGGGCGCACCGTCAAGTGCCAGGCCGCGCCCGGCCTGTTCGTCGCCACCGACCGGGACGCCGTCCCGGTGGACTGGTCGCTGGTGCTCGACCCGCACTGGACGGACGACCCGCAGCGGCGCGCCCGCGTCCGGCTCCCCGACGGCCTCGCACCGCAGTCGTCCGGCGAACTGCTGCTCGGGATGGTCGACCGGCTCGCCGGCCTCCTCCCGGTCGCACCGCTGGTCGCCGACCTCGGCGTGGCGGACGAGCCGCTGCGGCTGGCCGGAGCGCTCGCCCGGCGCAACGTCCCGTACCTGCTGGAGGTCCGCGGCGGCCAGGTCTTCCGGCCGGTGCTGCAGGTGACGACCGGCGGCCCCGGACGCGGCCGGCCGGGCACCCTGACGGCCGAGGAGTTCTTCCCGCACCGCCGGCCGCGGACCCCCGGCGCCCCGCAGCCGGTCCTGCGCGGCACGCCCGTCCTGCTGCCCGCCCCGCCCGGCACCACCGGCACCGCCGGCTCGACCGGCGTGACCGGGCCGCACGGCTCACCGGTGAACCGGCTCTGGGCGCACGGCGGTCCCGGGGGGCCGCGGCGGTACTGGCTCACCAACCTGGCCGAGGACGCCCCGGCCGTGCTCGCGCTGCTGGACGCGGGCGCGGCCACCCGGACCACCGTGGACCGGCTCGGCTCGGACTTCGGCCTGCTGGACTTCTCCGGCCGCTCCTTCACCGGCTGGCACCACCACATGACGCTGGTGGCGGCCGCGTACTCCCTCGGCCGCGACCTGCCCGCCCACGACCTGCCCGCCCGTGACCTGCCCGCCCGTGACCTGCCCGGACTCGGCCTGCCCTGCCGCAAGCTGCCCGGACGCGCTCCGGAGATCGCCCGGGAAGGCCTCCGCAACTCCGCCTGACACCAGCCCGACGACTCTCCGAGGACGTCCGTTCGCCTTGCCCGAGATCCCCGCCCCGGTCGACGGTCCCCGTGCCGGCGCACGCGTGCGCGCAGCCTCCCCGCCGTTCCGGGCGAGCGGTCCGCCGCCTCGTCCGGCCGGCCGGAGCCCCCTCGGCGACCGCCCCTGGACGCCCGGCGCCCGGGGGCGGTCCGGCGGCTGCACCCCGCCCCCCGCCGGCCGCCCCCTCCACCCGGCCGACGCCGCCCCGAGGGGCGTTCCCGCGAGGGCCGAAACCGGCGCATGACGCTCGCCCCACCGCCCCGCGAACCCGCTCGCGCCTTCCGGTCGAGCCGCCGTCTCAGGCCGGCACCAGCTCGTCCGGCCCGGCCGGCCCGGCCGCCCCGGCCTCCCGCCGGGCCGCCGCGACGATCCCCGCCAGCGCGGCCCGGCTCGCCCCGAGCGTCAGCAACTGCCGGTCGAGCAGGTCGAGCCGCTGCTCCAGAACCTCCAGCATGCAGGGGGCCACCGAGCCGTCGCCGCCCACGCACGGCAGCACGTCCCGGATGGCGCCGGTGGAGAGCCCCGCCCCCAGCAGGGCCCGGATGTTGCGGACCACGGCCGGCGCGTCCTCGCCGTACCGGCGGTGCCCGCCCTCCGGACGGCGGGCCTCCAGCAGGCCCTGCTCCTCGTAGTACCGCAGCAGGCGGACGCTGACCCCGGTCAGGGCCGCCAGCTCACCGATCCGCATCCGACACCCCGCGCCTCCGCTCGAATCTCACACGAACGGGAGATCGTACCGTGATCAGCAGAACAAGAACCGAGATCATGCACCAGATCGGGCGTCAGACCTTCACCTTAGGCGAGGATCTGACGGTCCGCCGGATCGGGCTGGGCACCATGCGCCTCGCCGACACCCCGGACGTCGATCCCACCGAGGCCGTGGTCTGGCGCCCGCCCACCGCGCGCTCCGCCGCGCTGAACCTGCTGCGCGCCGCCGTGGAGAACGGCGTGCAGCTCATCGACACCGCCGACTCCTACGCCCTCGGCGGCAGCGAGGAGCTGATCGCCGAGGCGCTGCACCCGTACGCCCCGGACGTCGTGGTCGCCACCAAGGTCGGCATGACCCGTCCGAGCCCGTCCGAGTGGGTCCCGGTCGGCCACCCCGCCTACCTCCGCCAGCAGGCCGAGCTGAGCCTGCGCCGGCTGCGGGTCGGGCGGATCGACCTGCTCCAGCTGCACCGCATCGACCCCGGGGTGCCGCTGGCCGACCAGATCGGCGCGCTCAAACAGCTGCAGGACGAGGGCAAGGTCCGGCACATCGGCCTCTCCGAGGTCACCGTCGGGGAGCTGGAGCAGGCGCTGGAGATCGCTCCGATCGCCACCGTGCAGAACTGGTACAACCTGGCCACCCGCCGGCACGACGAGGTGGTCGACTTCACCGCCGCGCGCGGCATCGCCTTCCTGCCGTTCTTCCCGATCGCCCTCGGCGGCCACGCGGGCGAGGACAGCCCGGTCACCGAGGTCGCCCGCGAGATCGGCGCCAGCTCCGCGCAGACCGCGCTCGCCTGGCTGCTGCACCGCTCGCCCAACATCCTGGCGATCCCGGGCACCACGTCCGAGAAGCACCTGGTCGAGAACCTGGGCGCGCTGACCGTCGAGCTGACCGACGAGCAGTACGCCCGCCTGGACGCCGTCGCCGCCGGGGCCGGGACCGAAGCCGGTGCCGGAGCCGGAGCCGGAGCCGGGGCCGAGGCGGGCGACTGACCGGCCGGCGGCGCGTTCCGCCGGCCCCGGCACCGGAAAGGGCCTCGACCCCCGTGAGGCCCTCTCCCCCGTCGCCGCACCCACCCGGCCCTCGTCCGGATCCGCCGGTGACCCCGGCCGTCCGCCGACGCCGCTGGAGCAGGAAGTCGACCGATCCGACTTCCCACTCCAGCCCCGGTTCCACCGGCCCGGCCCGGCCCGACCGCGCGGCGGGGGCGCCACCGGCCGGTCGGACGGCCGGCGGCGCCCGTTCGGCTACCCGGCGGCCACCGCGGACCCGTCGAGCCGGCCGCTGCGGTGGAGGGCGTGCAGGGCCGCCGCGCAGAGCAGGCCCAGGACGGTGAGCCCGAGCCAGGGCAGGGCCGACAGCCCCGCCGAGCGGGCGGTGTCGAGGGCCGCACCGGTCAGCAGGTTCCCGAGCGTGATCCCGATGCCGCAGACGGTGTTGTAGAGCCCGTAGTGGGTGGCGACCAGGCGGTCCCCGGAGAGCCTGACCACCGTGTCCATCTCGAACGGGTAGGCGACCATCGTTCCCAGCGCCAGCAGCAGCGCGGCCAGGGCCGGCGGTCCGACCGCCAGCGCCCACCGCCCGGTGCCCGACCCCGGGACCGGCAGCCCCGAGCTCACCAGCAGCGGGACGAACGCCGCGCCCATCAGGACGAGCCCCACGCCCAGGGCCGCACCGGGGGCGATCCGGGCCCGGCACCACACGGTGACCCGGGTCTGCAGCAGAACCGTGCCCAGCCCGGAGACCACGAACAGCAGCGCCGTGGCCGCCGTACCGCCACCGCCGTCCCCGCCCAGCCGCCGGACCTCCAGCGGCAGCGCGAGGTACACCTGGAACGACAGCACGTACGCTCCGGTCATCGCGCCGGCGAAGAGCAGGAACGGCCGGTTGGCCAGCACTCCGCGCCACTGCGCGAGCACCCCCGCCCGCTCCGGACCGCCGGCCGGCTCCGCACCGCGCCGGGCAGGCAGGGCACGGATCTGCACCACGCTCAGCACCGCGAACACCCCGGCGGCGGCCAGGCACGTGGTCCGGAAGTCCACCGCGGTCAGCGCCATGCCCACCAGGGGCCCGAGCAGGATGCCCGCCTGGTAGAACACGTTGAACAGCGCGAAGGCCGCCACCCGCTGCTCCCCGGCGTCCCGCGCCAGGTAGGCGCGCACCGCCGGGTTGAACAGCGCCCCGGCCAGCCCGGTCGCCGCCGACGCCGCGATCAGCGCGGGCAGCGAGGCGGACACGCCGAGCGCGGCGAAGCCCACCGTGCGCAGCAGGCAGCCGGCGACGATCAGCGGCTTGTAGCCGAGCCGGTCGGCGAGGGTGCCGCCGACCAGGAACATGCCCTGCTGGGTGAAGTTCCTGATGCCGAGCACGAGTCCGACCGTCCAGCCGGCCAGGCCGAGCGTCCCGGACAGGTGTGCGGCCAGGTAGGGCATCAGCATGTAGAAGCCGAGGTTGATGGTGAACTGGTTCACCATCAACAGCCGCACACTGCGCTCGTAGCCCCTGAACTGGGCGAGCATGCCGGTCACTCGGGATCCCCGGCGGCCAGCGGGTCGACGACCGTGGCGCACCTGGTCCAGCGGGTGACCTCCTTGTCCTCGGGGTGGGCGATCTCGTCCGGCTCGTCGGCCGGCGGGCGGTCGAGCAGGTCGTGGGCGGCGCAGTACTCGTCGTCGTACACGGTGCCGAGGTAGCGCTGCGGCCCGTCCGGGAAGACCGCCGCGATGCGGGTGCCGGCGGGCTGCGTCCGGGCCAGCCAGCCCGCCACCAGGGCGACCGCGCCCACGCTCCACCCGCCGGTGGCGTAGGACGAGGCGGCGAGGCGGCGGCAGGTCCAGACGGCTTCGGCGGGGGCGACCCAGTGGGCCTCGTCGAAGCTGTCGTAGGCGACGTTGCGCGGCAGGATGCTGGAACCGAGGCCGCGCATCAGCCGGGGGCGGGCCGGCTGGCCGAAGATCGTCGAGCCGACGGTGTCCACGCCGACGACCCGCAGGCCGGGGTGGAGCCCGCGCAGCACCCGGGAGATCCCGGCGGAGTGCCCGCCGGTTCCGACGCTGCACACCAGCACGTCGATGTGCCGTAGCTGGGCGGCGAGTTCGAGTGCCAGCGGGGTGTAGGCGGTGGTGTTGTCGGGGTTGTTGTACTGGTCCGGGCACCAGGAGCCGGGGTGGCGGGCGAGGAGTTCGGTGACCCGGTCACGCCGGGCCTGCCAGCCGCCCCGCGGGTGCGGGGTGTCCACCATGTCGATCTCGGCACCGTGGGCGGTGAGCAGCCGGGTCATGGAGGGTTCGAGCCCGGGGTCGGTGACCAGGGTCACCGGGTGCCGGTACACCATTCCGGCGAGTGCCAGGCCCAGGCCCAGCGTGCCGCTGGTGGACTCGATGATCCGGCCGCCGGGGCGCAGTTCGCCCCGCGTGCGGGCCCGCTCGACCATGTGCAGCCCGGGCCGGTCCTTGATGCCGCCGGGGTTGAAGCCCTCCAGCTTGGCCCAGAAGCCGCGGCCCGCGGGTGCGAGCGGCTCGCCGATGTGCAGCAGCGGGGTGTTGCCGACCAGGCCGATGAGGGCGGAGCGGTCGGGCGGAGTGGTGATCGAGGTCATGTCTCGTTTCCTGTCGATGGGTTGGCGGAAGCGGAGCTCGTGATGACCACGGAGCTCCTATATCCGCCACCGACCGGTGACGAGCAGCGGGCCTCTCGGCCCGGGGGTCGGGGTGGCACCTGCCGGGCCCTCCGGAGGGGTGCCGAACAGGTCCGCTTCGTTCCCGCCGCCGGTGGGGGCGGCAGCGGGACCGGGCGCCGGGACCGGCACGGTGGGGCGCGCGTTCCGGGCCGTCCCCGCCTCGGCCGCCGGGCTGTCGCAGTGCGGGGCGGCCTGTGCTTCCGCGGTGGACGTCACATGCGCTCGGACGGCGGCGGGGGCACCGGTGTGCTGCTGTCCGCAGTCGACGGCGAGCAGGGGGAGCAAGCTCAGGAGAAGGGCCAGGAGCCGAGTGGGCATGGCGGGACTCCGCACGGCTGCGCGAGGGCAGCAGCGATCGGTAGCGGTGGGGTTGGGATGCCGACGGAGGGGCGGGGGTGCGCTTGGGCACGCCTGCGCCCGGGGCGGCTAGACCCTCAGATTCGCGACCTGATGCGGAGTTCCGGGCGCGCGCCGGGCCGTGGGCGGTGCCGCAGGGAACGGGCCCGGTTCGTCGCCCGTCGTGGCCGGTGCCACGGGCAGCGGCGTCGCTGTGTCGGTGGAAGGCCCGTCCTCAGGCTTCCCAGAGAGGCACTCGGCTGCCGGGTGGTCGGCGGCGTCGCCCTGGCCCTGTTGCCCTTCGTGGTGCGTCGGCTCCACGGATCCCTGGTGGACCCCCGAGACTGCCTGCACCTGACCGGCGTGGCCGACCCCGCCCTCCGGGCCGAGCCCGTGCGCCGCGAACACCGCCACCAGCAGCGCACCCAGCCAGAGCAGACGCGTCACCACCCCGCGAGGGCGGACGCGTCGTGCGCGGAACGGCAACCAGACGGTGACCACATCGTCATACTAACCCGCTCATCGACCATTTCTGACGGTCAGTTGAAGCGAAGCCCAGGTGTCCTGGCAGGGACGGCGCTTGGGCTTCTACCGCCCCCCGGCCAGGGCCCAGCACCGGACGTACTAAGTATGTGGAGAAAAAACCC